>JBBRRL010000571.1:0-1508 GCA_038200775.1 Nitrospirales bacterium | reverse complement strand
GCCGGAACGGCCACTGGCACCAGCAGTTGGAGCATCGCTGCGATACCTTTGCTGGTGGGTACTAACACCATAACCGTGCGAGCCGGGAACGTGGGTGGCGCAACCGCTTGGAGATCCCTGGTGGTGACGCGACGATAAAGTTCTCGCCCGCTACCTGCTCCCCGTCTTTAGTGATTCAATCAACGCCTCAAATTTCGACTGGTTAGCTGTCACGGTTTTCGCGGGGCCCGTGAACTTGAAGAATACAGCGCCTTCGGGTGCTTCGGCTATAGCGCCCAACAAACGGTATCCCGGCTTCACTGACTTCGAAGCCGCCATCGGTCCGCCCATGCCGGAGTAAGCGCCGGAGACATCCACAGTAGTCACGGCAAGACCATGGACGGTTCGCTTCTTCACCTGCGCCACTTGGCTGGACGGCTTGCCATTAGGTTGCTCAAACTGCTTCGTCCAGCGGTCTAAGTTCGCTTCCACGCTTCCACCCTGCCCTGAGCCAAAATAGTACACTGCGCATTCTCCGTCCTCCTTCTCCCCCGCAGTTGACGGGACCGCATAGGTCGCCGCCCGCATCGGACGGGCCTCAAGGCTTTTCCAGGAGGGGGACGCAGTCCAATTGACCCCGGCAGCGCTATCCCCAAAACAGATCGGCATAGCCGCCGTAAGCGCGATTAAAGCAAAGCTTTTCCACATTCAGGTTCAAGTATAGGCGGGCTGCTGGTCGACGACCCCGTTTACTGTAGCGCGATGCCGTCCTGGGTGCCTGCGGCAGCATGCCCTATGAAAACTTATCGCTGTCAATCTCCTTTCTCCGTGTGCTAGGATGCGTACATTCGCGTCTCAGGAGGCTCCATGTCTGAGGTCTTTTCCGCTCGCCAAGTTTGCACCGTATTTGCCGTTTCACTGCTTTCGCTCGGCCTGCAAATCGCATTCGCGCAGACCACCGGATCAGTCGAAGGCACCCTAACTGACGCCTCGCAAGCGCCCATACCTAACGCCGTCGTCAAGGTAGTAAACGAATCTACACGCGTGAGCACCGACGTCACTACGAACTCGACCGGCTATTTTCGCGCCGAGAATTTGCCCGTGGGAGTCTACGACATTCGCGTCAATCAGCAAGGTTTCAAGACTTATGCGATTCAGGGCATCACGGTAGATATTGCAGCACGCGTGCGCCACGACATTGCATTGGAGCTTGGCAATATCACCGAAACGGTAACCGTGAAGGCCAGCCCCGTCGAGGTCCAGACATCCAATGGCACAGTCTCCGCTGTAATTACGCGCGAGCAGATTGCGACCGCCGTTCTGAATGGCCGGCATTATGCGCGCTTAGCGATGCTGATGCCGGGCGCGGTGTACAGTTCAAGCAGTGATGAATTATCCGGGGCCGGTTTGAGCCAGGTCGGATCGCCGGTCTCTATCAACGGTCTGAACAATAAAGCCTCTGGTTGGTTCGTCGACGGTGCCTTCAACATTAACTTCGGCAATGGCGAGGCCAACACGCATGTGCCCGT
>JBBRRL010000570.1:0-1515 GCA_038200775.1 Nitrospirales bacterium | reverse complement strand
CTGCGCCGTTTTCACGGTGCGCGCCAAACCCGTGGCTGGACTTTTGATAGTGACAGTGGCGCCTGCAATGAGCGCGCTGCCGGGATCCGTAACCACTCCCAGGATGCCGGTATCCAGAGTCTGGGCCCGCAAGGGCAGAATCCAGGCGAGCACAACGGGTGTGATGAAAGCCCTCAGAATCGTTTTAATATTCATGTTTAACCCCGATTTGGTTTAGTCTACACCAACCAAGTCCAGATGAACCCGGTTACTTCCGCACGGCATTTTTGCGGATCAATTCATCCAATTCCGTCGGCTCGGTTGATGGGCCGATGTAATGGTATGCCTCCGCATATTGCAGCCCGTACTTGGCGCCGAGTTGCAGGTCTCTTTTAAGCACGACATGTTTGATGTACTCGCGATTCGCGGAAGCGTCATCATCGCCGAGCATGGGCAGTCGTTTGCCTTCGGCTGCCAATCTGACCCGCAGCTTTGCTCCGCTCTCCCCGGCAGGGCCTTGCGCCTTGTTCGCCAGATTTGCCGCAACTTTCACGTCGATAACGGACGAGATGTCCACCACGCGGTTGACCAGTTGCGGTCCTCGCGCGTGATAGTACTTGCTGGTCACGGCGTGCGGTTTAAGTCCGGCATCGAAGTGCTCGGGGTAGTCTTTGTCCCCACCTGCCATCCAGCACGCCGCCTCCACTCCTTGCGCCGTGAAGTAATGATCGGGGTTCTCTTCATAAGCACCCCACGGATCATATGTGATCACAGTGTCTATTTTCAGCAAGCGAATCAGGAAGATCAGCCGGGCACGATACTCCAGTCGTTCCACGCCGTCCATCTGGTGATTGCGGTAATTGAGATCGTAGGCTTTGTTGAGCCCGAGAGCGCGCGCTACTTCCAAATTGTCGCGATAGTTGGCGATCACGCTCTCGGCGCCGACTCCGGGCCCCGCCGCGTCATCTATGGTGGTCCGAATCAAATATCCCGTATAGCCTTCGCGAATGAGTTTGGCCACCAGGCCGCCGGCGAAGATCGGAATATCGTCCGCATGCGGCTGAATCGCGGCCAACACTTTCCCACTATGCGGCTTCCCCGGTAGATCCCGCTCAATAACGACATTGTTCTGTGCCCAACCCCGGCCCGGTCTGGTAGCAGCCGCTAGACTTGCCATAAATAAGCGCCGCGTCACATTGTTCATCAGCAGAGTATATACGGAAGCTTCCGCCTGTCGGCACTGCCAATAGCGGTATAAAGGGAGATGTCATGTCCGTATCGAACAACTGCCGCAGAAGATTCTTTTCTGTGCTCGGGAATATCCTGGCGATTGGCGGATTCGCCACCCAGTCCCGCCTGCAAGGCGCACCTGCCACTACGCGTTCATCCCACGCTGAGGGCGAAGATTACTATGACAAACTGGGTGTTACCAAGATCATAAATGCAGCGGGCACCTACACGGCGCTGACAGCGTCGATCATGCCTCCGTCTGTACAGGCAGCCGTAGCTGAAGCCTCGAAGCATCCCGTGCGCTTG
>JBBRRL010000569.1:0-1525 GCA_038200775.1 Nitrospirales bacterium | reverse complement strand
TGTCGAGATAGAGTTGAGCTTTATGAAATCTCGTATCGTGGCCGCCATTCTCACCAAGGTCTTCGATTAATTTCTCATCCCACGGGGTGAGGGGGAACTTGGGCTCGGCCTCGCGCAACCGCGCATCGATTGCGGCAACGGCGCTAGAAGATTGAAGCTCCCGCAGAGCGTGGGCGGCGGCGGTGGCGATATCGTAATCCGGGTGATCGAGCTTGCGCAGCAGCGCGGGCACGGCGGCGTCATCGAGCCCAAGGCGCCGGGACGCGAGGGCGTAAGAACGCATGGCTGATGAGGCGATATTTCGTAGGCGTAATAATTGGAAGTAAGGCTCAATTCCGTCCTGATGGCCTTGAAGAACAGCCGCTTCGTAAGGTTTGGGAGAGGCCATTTCCACGGTCGGCTCAAAAGATTCAAAAAAACTGCGGAAATAATCCGCGTCCGACTGCTTGGTGGCGATCCTCGCCAGTCCCACCAGTGCCTTGTCGGTAGCCTCGGCTTGGGACGATGGGGCGATGAGTTTGGAGACTTCCTCGTCCTTCCGTTCCGCGATTCGGCGCAACAGGGATTCGACCTGCTTCCGATTCTGTGCAGTCACCGTGTTCAACGGTGCAAGCACACGATCCTGGAGCGCCTCGTAAATGTCCGCGACCGTCGGATTGTTCGATAGAGGTTTTACGGGATCCTGATTCGGCGGGTATAATGCTAGGAAGGCTGCTAGATCCTTTTCAGGATTCTGGCCATGCAGCGACCCCAATACAGCGAATGAGAAAGCCGTGAAAACAGCGAGAGGACGAGTGATCAATCGACTGTTCATGGGAGCGGGGGAGGAAGCGCGAGTTTCGACGATCTGATGGCACCACGCTGATTCAGGTTGGGTTCTGATTGATGCCTGATCCGCTTGGTATCGTTAAAGGTGCCATTGCCGTTGGTCTCTGACCACAGCCAGATGCTGTCGCTGCCCGAGTGAAACCCGTATTTGCTGTGATCGCAGTCCATCAGGACATGCATCAATTCATGAGCCAATGTCCATTGCGTGCGGGCGAGCATCCCAATCAGTATTTTATTCGCGAATGGTCTCTGCGTTAGAGTCATAAAACTGCGCGGGGTGGATACACCTTTGCCGCCCGTGTTGATTTGGCCTCCAACGACAGTCTTGACCAAATCCGCGGCAAAATAGACCCGCACCGCATTCAGAGAAGTCGTCGGCAAGGCGGTGAACAAGGCGCCGGGTTCGGATGGGACAACGACCGCCGTGCCCGAAGGGTAGGGTTCCTCAATTTTTCCATCGGGACTCACTCCGTCAATTGTCGAGGTCTGGAGCACGACATCGACAGTCGGGCCGTTGGAGCCGGGTTTCGTGGGGAACTCCAATTTGATCCCCGCCGTGGCCATGCGTTCGCATGCTGTCTTCAAGTCTAAATCACGGATGGTATTGATGGGTACGGCAAACCCGCTTCCCGTGCTGAGAATCACCGGCTCGACCTTGACAACCCTTTCCACCACCGCCTGCGCGATGGCCCCGGCC
>JBBRRL010000568.1:0-1539 GCA_038200775.1 Nitrospirales bacterium | reverse complement strand
TCGTCCAGTTGCGGAAAGCGACCGCGCAGCAACAGGCATAAATTGATGCACTCTGCGCAGTCGTAGAGTTCGCGCTTGTAAACGGTCAGACGCGGCGCTCTCGAAAAAGGCTTCGGCAGTCCGTCCTCATCGAAAAGGTTCTTCAAGTAATAATCTACGCCTTTTGTAAGCGCGTGTCCGCAGTCGCGATCTCCGGTGAGCGCGTGAATCTTCGCAAGCGCCTTCATCACGAAACAGGTATGGAAGTGGTCGACGAAATCGCGGACGCCGTCGACCGCATAATACCAGGATCCGTCGGGGTTTTGCGTTTCCAGAACAAAGCTTAAGTTCCGGTCAGCAATATTTCGGTATTCAGGATTCGAGAACTGTTGTGACGCGCTCGTCAGGAGAAAGGCGCGATAAGCGGCCGCGTTAATGACCCCGCCTTCACCGAAGGGCGAGTACGAACAACTGCTCCCGTTCTCTGAGGTCTTAAAATCCTTAATATCGACACAGACATGTCGCACAATCGACTGCAGGACCCGCTTCCACTCGTCGCGTGGTTCTATCTTATCAACCTGCAGAAATGCCTCGTAAACGTATGGCGTCGTCGTGATGAGGGGTGTCTGCTCCTTGACAACGCCGCCGCGCCAAACCCAATCAAACGGATAGCCCCAGCTATACTCTGCGAAAGATGGACAGCGGGAATTCTTTAGCTCCTTGAGAAAATGGACGGCCCTCTCCAGATAGGCGGACTTCTGGGTTGCTTCATAGAGAAAGGCGAATCCCATGGCGTAGTGAGCGTCGGCGATCGGGAGGCGAATCGAGTGATGGAACAGCCGCCGAGCTGACGGCATGAAAGCCTCGAAGAAGATCATTGGAGCGACCGCGGCAGTTCCGACAAGCTTGTGACGGTAATAAAGTGACTTGGCCCGGCGACCGACCGGACCCGCAAAGAAGCTCTGGTGATCCCAGGACGTTTCGCCGTAGGCGTTGAGCCATTCGGTGAAATCAGCAAGAACGCTGGAAACCCTGTCCGGCAAAGCCCCTGCATCGTCGAACGTGTGAATCTCCTCAGACACTTTCCTGTTCGACCCAGGAGCCGAAGATGGGCTGTCATTCTGGGTCGATGGTTTGCGTTGCAGTTTCGTGGCGTGTTCTGGCATTTTACCGTCCGTCAGTGATTCCCATTCATGATCCCGGCGAGCATGAGCTTGCCCTTGACGACATAATTGTCACGCAGCTCGCACAAATATCGTCGTAGCATTGTCTGCGCCTTGTAGGACATGTTCTCCCCAAGTTGTTCAATTCCAGCGAAATCATGAAAATGCACCCGAAGGGTGGTACTCTCACGTGATTTAAGCTCTATTTCGAACTCGATCCCTTCTGCTGAAAAACGCCATCCAAGCTGCTGTGATCCGGCGCGAACCTCCCGCACCGTTGCCGGATCGGACTCGCGCCTTTTCACGGTGAAGTGCCGGGATATGTCGGAGCCATTCTCGACCCGGAGCTCCGTTCCGTACATCTCCACCTCAACGAGAGTCGATGAGATTTCCCGTT
>JBBRRL010000567.1:0-1541 GCA_038200775.1 Nitrospirales bacterium | reverse complement strand
GCAGTTCATGGAAAAGGCCGAAACTGCCGCACGGGGCAAAATCGTCCTCGCGACCGTCAAAGGCGACGTCCACGACATAGGTAAGAATCTGGTTGAGATAATCCTCTCAAATAACGGATACAGCGTGGTTAATCTCGGAATCAAAGTACCGCCGGAAGATTTGATTCGCGCTTATCAGGACCACCAGCCGGATGCTATCGGCCTATCGGGGTTGTTAGTCAAAAGCGCTCACCAGATGGTCATTACCGGTGGTGATTTGAAGGATCACGGTATCGCAGTCCCGCTGTTGGTGGGAGGAGCGGCTCTCTCGGAAAAGTTCACCAAGACGAAGATCGCACCCAGCTATGGGGCCCCCACTTTCTACGCCAAAGACGCCATGACGGGTTTGCGGCTGCTGAACGAGATTATGGACCCGGCTCAGCGGGATCAAGTGTTGCGAGATCATACCTACTCCGAAGCTGTCGCGGAACTGGACGCTCCGGCCGAGCCGATCACAGCTCCAGGGCAGGCCCGCAGCTCCAAAGTGCGCACGACCATTGCGATTCCTGCAGCTCCGTACCTGGATCGTAGGGTGAGGGATGTGCCGAACCTTGCCGAGGTCTGGAGCTACATCAATCCGTTCATGCTGTATGGCCGCCATCTGGGGTTTAAGGGGAATTTTGAGAAGTTGCTGGGAGAGCGAGACCCTAAGGCGCTCAAGCTTTTCCACGATGTTGAGCAAGTAAAACCTGAGCTTTCCTCGTTCATGAAAGTGCGCGCGGTTTGGCAATACTTCGAGGCTGAGCGGAATGGGAATGGGCTGCACCTTTTTTCGCCCGGCGGCACATCCCCCATTCATACATTTCAATTTGGGCGACAACCACGCCAAGATGGATTGTGCCTGAGTGATTACATCCTGGAAGCCGAAGAAGGACGGCGCGATCATGTGGCCCTTTTTGTAGTGACGGCAGGCTCAGGAGTGCGGGCTGCATCGGAGCGCGCTAAAGACGCTGGGGAGTTTTTCAAGATGCACGCCATGCAAGCGATTGCAATCGAGACGGCAGAAGGCTGCGCGGAATGGCTGCACCGGCGCCTCCGGGAAGATTGGGGCTTCCCTGATCCTCCGACTATGACTATGCAGGAGCGGTTTACTTCCCGGTACCGCGGTAAACGTTATAGTTTTGGTTATCCCGCTTGCCCCAATTTGAACGATCAGCAGGGGATCTGGAAACTGCTCCGGCCCGAGGACATAGGAGTCCGCCTGACCGAAGAGATGATGATGGACCCTGAGGCGAGCGTTAGCGCATTAGTCTTCCATCACCCCGATTGCGCTTACTTCACCGCGAGCGAAGTCGAGGAACCGGCGTTAGTCGGCTAGTGTCCGCCATCACGGCAGTCCGTTCCCACCGGGTTGTCACCCCCGAGGGAGTGCGTCCAGCCTGCGTTGTAATCGACGGCGAGCGTATACGGGAAGTGGCCCCCTATGGCACGCCCCCGTCCGCGGCAACGTTGATCGACGTGCAAGACAGATACGTGCTCCCAGGACTCGTGGATACGCACGT
>JBBRRL010000566.1:0-1542 GCA_038200775.1 Nitrospirales bacterium | reverse complement strand
CCTCTTTCAATTTCGAGTAAGGAAAAATGTGATCGCGCTCCAACTGGTATTTGCTGCCCATGTTTTTTCGCAGGCTCATACCTGTGGTGAAGCAAACGGCACCCCGGCTCTTAAGATACCAGCGGACCATGCTAAACAGGGGGTGCTGGATGGCACGACCCACAAACTCCGTCGGGAGGATTTCCAAGCGGCCGCTTTCTTCCGCGATGACTTGCAACAGCGCAACAAATGGCTGCGGTGATTCCGCCACCGTCCGAAGATCACGATCGAGCTTCTGCGGCAACTGGCTGACGTAGCGCGTTCGAACTTGCGAGTAAAAGAACCATTTCACCATCTTACGGATTTCCGCGTCCGTGAGGTGGGTCCCGTCCTTGTCGAAGCAGTAAACGATGATTGGGACTAGCGCGTAGGGGGAATTGATCTCGGCGGTATGATCCACAAACGCATTCGTCCGCATCAGGTTTACGACATAGTCGAGCACCTGGGTTTCTAACCGATCCCATGCGGCACGGATCTGCTCTTCGTTTGAAGCGTCGTGCAGCTTCCGCATGTCCGAGCCCATGTGGTAGAGACAGCCGAGGAGGACATAGACGATAAAATCCAGTTTGAAGACGAAGCCTTCCTTCTCCAGCGAGGCCAGCTTGGCCTTGAATCGGTCGCGGGCTTGCGGCCAGTAGCCGGAAATCTGCGCCAGGGCGAGTTCCGCGTCCGTAAGGGCGACACCGCTGGCGTTCACCTTGTAGAAAATGTCGATGGCCTCACGGATGCTGGCCTTAACCGGAATCGTTTGCTCGGGGAACTCACGAGCAAGGATGTTCTCAATCGCACGGGTGTTGTCGTCGATTTTGTCCTCACGTTCGCGTGTGACGGCTTCCCCTTTTTCTTCCAGTGCCCGGACCACATCCCGAGCGCGAATCTTTCGCTGAAAGACATCTGTGATGTTCTGCCAGAGCGGATTGTTCTCCATTCGAGTCTTCATGTAGTAGGAGAGTTCCCGCGTCTCCAACTGCACGAAGAGCTCTCGCGTGTCGTTCATGATTTCCGGCGCGGTATAGTAGGCCGGGATAGTGCCGCGAATGAGCATATAAAGGGTTGTCACGCGCTGCTGACCATCGAGCAGGAGCTTCACCGCGCCCTGTTTCTCGTTGTATTTGTGCGGCCCTTTTAGCTCAGGCGGGTTTGCCGTCTCCCACGTCAGCATTGTGCCCGTCGGGTACTCCTTGATCAGCGAATCAATCAATTGCTTGGCGTCGTCACGCTTCCAGACATATTCGCGCTGGAAGGCGGGAACGAACAGTTGGTTCTCGTCGATCTTCTCGAGGATGGTAGAAATTTTCATGGGATGATTGGCTCTGGGTTGGGATTAGGCAGCAATTTCGTTCACGTTCAACTCCCCGCTCAAGAGCTTCGGCAGTAGTGTGTCCCGCAGGGTAGCGAGGGTGCGGGATTGGCGGAGGTTGGCGGAGCTGGAAGCCGGCGGCTTCGTCATGGGTACGACGCTCCTGCCTCGACGAGTTCCGATTCGTGGGCCGGGTTGGCGAT
>JBBRRL010000565.1:0-1545 GCA_038200775.1 Nitrospirales bacterium | reverse complement strand
CCGAGCCGATCGCGAACCGGGTTACGGGCAACCAGTACGAAAACCCATACAATCGAAATGCGGACAAAAGTCCTTGCGATTTCGACCTCCGCCATAACTTTGTTACCTCATTCGTGTATGAGAGTCCTAAGCATGCGAATAAGGCTCTGGACTTGGCGCTCGGTTCATGGCAGTTCTCCTTCTTGTTCGCCGCTCACAACGGTTTTCCGTTCAATCCTGTTACTGGGGTTGACGCGTCTCTAACGGGCGTAGGGTTGGATCGCCCGAACGTTGTGGGAAACCCTTATGTCCGGGATAAGAAGACGCTTTCGTGGATCAATCCAGCGGCATTTCTTCCGAATGCTCCGGGTACTTATGGTAATGCCGGATTCAATTCCCTAATAGGCCCGGGGTACTTCGACCTCGACGCGAACCTTACCAGATTATTCAAAGTCACTGAACGTCAAAGGTTCGAGTTGCGATTTGAATTCTTCAATCTCTTGAATCACACGAACTTCAATTTTCCCGTGAACAATTTGCGATCGGCAAATTTTGGAAGGATACAGAGTGCCGGCGATCCGCGCATCTTGCAATTTGCTGCGAAATATGTGTTTTAGAGCGGGTCTACAACCCGCTGCAGGTTACCGACCTGCCTCACTTTTCGTTGATCTAATAGCCACGCGAGGGGTGGCATCAAGAGGATGAGCCATGTTGCGGCAACTAACCGTCTGAGCATAGCCGGGTCGCCCGGAAGGTCGTCGAGAATGGCTATCGAAGCGGCGATTACAAAGTACGTGATCGGGTTGAGTAATACGATCATACGTAGCGCGCCAAAGCCGGAGTAGACCGTGTCCCCGACCTGTATCTGGAGAAGGTTCTGCGACTCCGTCCAAAGAAATCTCCCATCGGGATCCCATGGTTTTAGAAAATTCCTGGCTCGTCGCGAGAAACCACTATGAGGGTTGTATAACACGGGGATCTCACCGGTGGGCCATGTCACGAAAGCTAGCGAAGCGGCCGTCATGCTGTAGAAAAATAGCGTGAACGTCGTGCCGGTGAAGAGCAGCAGACTCGATTGGAAGAAGATGTTGGCGAGAATCGCCCAGTAGTAAAACCTCGGGATCAACAGGCAAGGCACGGTCGCAAGTTCCGTGACAATGGTGCTCACGCACATGAATTTGGCGAGCGCCATCGGCGGCAGGATCGAATCGAGCGCGATGTACCAGGGCTGGCGAAGGCGGTTAACGGCCCAGTTTTCGAAGAAAACTCCCGTATGCCAGTCTCCATCCAACGCTTTGTTCAGGCCCGCGCCGAAGTAAGTCAACGCCAACTGCCACCTCAGGAAATGCGGGCCGCCGGGTTGATAAAGTCCGGAGAGAAACAGCATGAGGCCGCAGAATGTTTTGTTATTGCCATAGTAAGCTTTCGAGGAAACTACGGCGAGCAGCATCACCGCCCCAAGCACCAAAGACGCGCGCCGAACGCTTCTGTTGAAGACGATACAAAGTGCGGACACGATGAAGACCGTCTGTAACGTTCGTTGAAACGGAGCCGCGGGGAACTTAT
>JBBRRL010000564.1:0-1548 GCA_038200775.1 Nitrospirales bacterium | reverse complement strand
GATTTAAGAAATTCCAAAATTGCCTTGTGTTCCTCGCCCGTAAGCTGGGCGCGGATGCGCATGTGATGCATCACCACATCCCATTCCGCGTCGCTATACGCGCTCGGCGAGCGCATGTTGTGGCAGCGGGCGCAATTTTCGCTCCAGAGTTGCGAGCCTCCTTTGGTCTGCTTTTGTTTCACGCTCGACTCTGTCGTCGCCGCCGTTGTTGTCGATGTTGTCGCTGAGCTTTTGTCGTCGGCTGCGGCGCGATCACCGAGAAGGATAACGCCCAATAGCGCAGCAACGAACAGCACGCCGACCGACTTCACAATACTTAAGGAATTTGTTTTCATTCGAATAGTCTCCGACTTAGAAGCCCATGGCGGCCTGCAAAAGGAATGCATTCACATCCGTGCGCGGATCGTCCGAGCTATCTCTATGACAAAACTCGTAAGCAGCTTTGATCACGGTGCTTTGGCCGACCCAGTAATTCAGACCGAATGTCCACCGGCGTTCATCGAAAGCGCCGGGAGCGTCGCTCGGTTGGTTGATGACGTCGTAGCGCACGACCGCCTCGAGTTTGTCGATGATCGGCGCTTTGATCTTGTAAGGACGATAAGCGAGCTGCGCGTAACCACCGTTTCGCCGATTATTGTATCTCACCGGTCCGAAGCCGAGTGATCCGTCTGGATCATAGGTCAAATTGCTTACGCGGGACCAAATCCACTCGCCTCGAAGGTCGATACTGCCCTTGATCAAATCGAAATCGTGCAGGTAGCTCCCATCGACACCCTGCAAGAGCACGTCCGCGCGAGTCGCAGAGGCATCGGGCACTTTCACGCGAGCTGCTTGGACTGAGTAGCCAAGTTCCAATCCCGGAACCGGCAAGAAGCCAATGCGGCCCCCGACCGCTTTGTTGTTGTCGATATCGGTAAAGTTGTCGAACTCCAGGCCGCCGACGCCATCGGCGCTCTCCGTTTTTAACCGGGGCCCATTGGACACGTACGCCGTGTAGAGAAGCTTGGTCGGGCCAAGGGGAATCGCGCCGCGCACTTCCGCCCCAAGCTGAGAAAAGGCAACCAATCCTTCGTCTTCGTTAAAAGCCAGCGGAAAATCCGGTAGCTTGTTGATCCAAGCCGCATGCAGCCGGTCAGGAAACTGACCGAAAGGCGTCAAAAACTTCCCAACGCCTAAGCTGATATAGTCATTGAGGAGGTAGGTAAGATGAGCGTACTCGAGATTAACTTCCGTCTCGGAATCCTTTTGCCCGAGTTCGAGTTCGCCTTCAAAGAACAACTTATCGTTTAGCTCCCACAGCAGGATTGGAGAAAAGCCTGCACTGAACGTAGAGGGTGCGCCTTTGCGAGACTCGAATCCGCCGAATGCATAACCTGTGAGCAGAAACTTTGTCGTCCCCGGTCGGGTGCTCTCAGCAATCTCTTTGACCTTTGCCAGTTCCTCACGCACCTCGGCAACCTCGTCGCTCCGTGACAATGCTGTCCCATTTGAAGTTACCTCCTTGGAGTCCGGAGGCCCTTCCGCCGGCGGTTGGGGAGCCTTGTTCTT
>JBBRRL010000563.1:0-1553 GCA_038200775.1 Nitrospirales bacterium | reverse complement strand
GCGCTGGCGGAGAAGCTGGATCGCTTCCCGAGCCGCCTGTCCCATCGGTGTGCCACCATTCGCGGTCAACATCGGTGGCGTGAAGTCGATGCCGCTCACAAATGCCTGACGCGCATCCATCGCTATCTCGCCGCTACCAGACCGGACGTCGATCGCGCGCACATCGCCGCCGAATGCGACGAGCGCGACCTCCACACGCAGGGAAGCCAGAGTATCGGCGCGGAGGGAATCATTGAATGCGCGGAGCCCGTCGTTCAGCTCCCGGATCGGCGCTCCGTCCATCGAGGAGGAGGTATCCACTAGGAGTACCACCGCGCACCGCGGTTCAGCATTGTCAACGAACTCGGATTCGACCGATGGACTCACCATATCGCGCTTCCCCTCTACGGCGGCTCCAGGCGAGCATCAACAGATTGTGGTCCTGCTCCCTCTTACGCAAAAGGCTCCACGATTCCAGATTCGATACTTGTTGAACGTGTTGGCAGCGGAAAATGTGACGGATTAGGTTCCCTTTCACGTAACCATGGAGTTGGCGGAGCGGGTTACACGATCAGCAGATTGACTATTGATAATCAAATAGTTTCTTTATTATAATTCAATAAACTATGGGGGATGGATTCCGCAATTCTGGACAAGAAGAGCAATACAGCCAAAAGGATCGCCTAGCGCCACTGGCCGGCTTTACTGAGGAGATGAAGATACTCCTGCCGCAGTTGCCGAAAGATATGCACGAGGATCCGCTTTTCGCCGGACTTATTGAGGACTCCTCCGGCGACGTTGACACGTTCGTCAAGCGCCAGATGGCTTGGTACGAGAAGCATCTAGGTCCGACTCGGCAAGAATGGGCGCAGCAAAAAGTCACGGAAGGACTACGCTTACTCCGCACCATTGCCGGCACGGTGCTCGGTGAAGAGGAAGCTCAACGCCTCATTCAAGAAGGACGACACAACGCGCGGGTACAAGAGGCGGGGCAGGCCGTGCCAACGCCAGAAGATTCGACGGAAAAACAGGGGTCTCTTACGGTAGAAAATGCACATCCGGATGCGGGTACAAGTTCGGAAGCACGGCACGAGACGGGTGTAGAGCCGTTGGCAACAAGGATCAAAGGGCTACAAAAAGACGTGGGCATCTTGTGGCGCTATCTCCCGCCGGAGGCGAAACAAGAGCCGGTTTTTGGTGACATACAGGACACGGCGAATGGCAACGTTGATGGATACGTCGCGCAACGGATCGCTTCCTATCAGAAGGTGCTCGGACCGGAACGACAACAATGGGGACAGGAACAGGTGACACACGAACTCGAGACGCTGCGCGAACTCAGTGGGCTCGTTTTAGGGAAAGAGCGGTCGCTTCAGATTCTCGAAAGCCACCGACAAATCGAAGCAGCGGCCAGACTGAAAGGCGTCCGATCAGACATCAATAAACTCCATGAACGAGGCCCCGACAGTACCTGACATCGCAATGGGGCCTTACTCCCCTTGCTGGTTCCGTACCCGGCAGGGGTGATGTGACCTGCTACCCGAAGTGTGACCAGGCTTTATGTGAGACTCCCG
>JBBRRL010000562.1:0-1555 GCA_038200775.1 Nitrospirales bacterium | reverse complement strand
GGAGGCGCTGGAGGTATTTGCGCTCGGGAGTCTCCGCAAGATGAATGACGAGAGCGCAAAGGTCATATTTTGCCTTGAAAGCGTCATGGTACTGGGCGCGGGCGTTGGATGAGTACTTCTCCAGACTTGCCTTCAGCGCAGACAACTCTTCCATCTGTGCCGCGTCCGGTGGGGCCGCAGCTATCTCGGTCATGATATGCCGGAGACAATCGCTCAGCCGCTGAAAGTCGCGGAAAATCTCGATAGGAGTGAGTGATCCGTTCTGCTCGAGATCATCCAGCATCCGCTTCATTTCGCCCGCATCTATCGGTCCGGCACCTTTGTAGGTGAAATCGATATCGCGGACTGCAACCATGAATAGTTCCGCCGAAGTGTCCCAGTCATACCAATGTTCCATCGTTGTGTCACCACCCCGCACAAGACGCTCCGCAAGACCTGGATCGCTCAGCACAGCCCGCAGCTTGTCCCGGAGGTCCGCGGGATCGTTGGGATTAGCGAGCAGCAGATTGATACCATCCTTGCCATAGTCATCCACTCCCAGTGTACGGGTTGAAACGACGGGGATCCCACAGGAGAACGCTTCAAGCGCAGGCAATCCGAGCCCTTCGTACCATGAGGTGCAGCAGTATGCGTCACATGAAGCCATGATCGCGGCGACCTCAGTCTCATAAGGGCAGAAATGAACCTCTTTTCGAAATGTGTAACGATCGAAGAGTTTTCTGCCTCTGTCTTCCTGAGTAATGAGCACGAGCTCCAGCGGAAATTCCCGCGACAACACCTCGAGGGCATCGAACCCGTCGCGCATTCCCTTGTGAGGCAGGAGGTAGTTGCCCACGAGCAGGACACGCTTGACGTCGGACCGCCGCCGGATTGTCTGACGCTTGAACTTGTTTTTGTTCAGCGCTACCGGCATCAGATACGCCTTCTTGCTCACATGTTCGCTGACGAGGCGCACGATCGACTTCGACGTCGCAATGATCGGTACCGGCAACGCGTAAAGCGCCCTGAACGCCGGTGACTCGGCCAAGAAGGACTCGAAGGTGCTCTCTTGTGAGTAATGAAAACTCTCGTAGTCCTGCGCGAGGAAAACGCAGCGAGCGGATCGGAGGTGTGGCAGCACCATGGGAATCAACACCGCATTCGACACGACCACGAAGTCATACCTTGTCATGTCGATGTCCGAAATGTCTTTCGCATCGATCAAATGCGCATTCGGTTTGCACCATTCTGGAGGGCCGGCATACGAGAACACCTCGACCTTGTGTCCAAGCTCCAGCAACTTGTCGGCAATGGTAAAGACAACCTTTACTCCTCCCCCGAGCTGGGTCGTGGGGATGCAGAACAAAAACCGGAATTGACGGTCGGTCACGGCCATCCGAAGTGGCTGGTGGGGGAATCTGTCAGGATGCTGCTCCGCTGGGCTGGAAGGGCGATCCGCTAAATTGGCTTTGCTCCCGAGCGGACGCGTAAAATAACGATCGCCGTGCTTCCCGGAAAATGATCACTGCCTTGACCGCCGACACAGGCGCCGACCTCATTCGCCTCCGGCGCTGGG
>JBBRRL010000561.1:0-1563 GCA_038200775.1 Nitrospirales bacterium | reverse complement strand
TTTGAGAGCAGTCTTGTAGTTTTCTAGCTGGACAGGGTCGATCTCAAGTTCTGCCAAGCGCACAACACCTCCGTGAAGTGGTTCCGCAGGTACGCGGCGGCACGCCCATAACAGGCACCCAGCGAGCACCGATGTGCCGAGTAGTATAAATTGCTGTCTTGCTATCACGTGTGCTCCCCTAGTGTGCTTGCTGAAGAAACATTTCTATTGTGTCGCCTGGGATTTACAGATTAGCCTAATGGCCATGTTCCATAAAGGGTCCTTTGTGGGACGAACACGAAAGCGATGAAGGCGCTTTTCAGCAACCCATTTATCACTACAAATGCCAGGCTTCGTCGCGGGGAGCGTATTCTTCTATCCGCGATGATGC
The DNA here is from genome assembly GCA_038200775.1 of Nitrospirales bacterium. GTDB lineage: Bacteria > Nitrospirota > Nitrospiria > Nitrospirales > NS-4 > NS-11. The sequence continues at coordinate 1,193 of JBBRRL010000561.1, read as the reverse complement.
TGCTGCCGAAACAACTCCGCACCGAGGCCAACGACGCCATACATGGCAGCATTCAGGAGAACAAACCAGTAAAAGGCGAGCGGGAATCTCCGACCAAGGACCGAGGCGGGAGCAGGCGCCCCCGCAAGTTTTTGCCCGGGGTGTCACTACGATCGAGACGGACGATCGAGACGGAGCCTCAGTGCATCTTGGCTTGGTGAATTTGCAGGACATGTTCGATCTGCCCCCGGTACGTATACCGTCATTGCTACTTGTAAACTCCACATGAGGACTCAGGCAAATCAACCGCAGTGCCGTCGAACCAGATCACGATCTCAATCATCGCCAGATGATTGTTTATCCAAAACGGTTACTTTCGGGAAGGAGCTGCTAACCGGCTTGGCTTAGCGAAGTACTTTCTCGATCAGGCCGCCACCTTTGACCAACGTCCGCCAGATGCGGCTTTCCAAAATACCTCTTAGGGCATGCGAGAGTTGGGCATATCGCTCCTCCACCCCGCCCATGCGGAATTCCAGGGTTCTCACCGCGGCGTTGTCAATGCCGCTCTCACCGGAGCCGGAGGGTTCGCCGCCACCGGGAGCGTTTCTCGTTTTGATCAACTCCTCAACGTACCGGTTCGCCGCCTCCAGGTTGGCCTGGATCTCCTGGTGCGCTGACTCGAGTAACTGAATTTGTTGCCGCGCGGAGCTTAGCTCCTTTGTTTCGATCTCGAGTGAGGCGATGCGCTCCTTTGTTTCAATCTCCAGTGCGGCAATGCGCTCTGAGCGCTGGTGCAACCAGGCATCACGAGCCACCACATCGTGCCGCTGCCGGACAAAACGCGAGTATAGACGCAACACCTCGTCTGAAAGACGCTCCGGGCTTCTTCGAAAAAGAATGGCGTGGTCGCAGATGAAGTTCAAGTCAAAACCAAGGTCGGGCGAAAAGCCGTGTTCGCGGAAAAGCTTCAGCCAATAGACGATCGGCCGCACATTAAAATGAGTCTGCTCGTCGACGTCGTACGGCGTCGACGAGAACACAATGGTGTCCGTCGCGCGGGTCAGGTTCTCGATCGCGCGCAAGCCTTGCGTTTCCGGGATATGCTCAATCACCTCAATGCACGTGATCAGATCGTACTGGCCTTCAATGCCATCTACGATGGATCCCACATGGCAGTACGGCTGAAGATCCCGGCGCACCTGAGAGATCGCGTA
>JBBRRL010000560.1:0-1564 GCA_038200775.1 Nitrospirales bacterium | reverse complement strand
GTGTAGGCAATCGCGGTGCCGACGATCAAAGCCACAACGTAGCCATACCGCACGTTGGCTGCGAGTAGTCCCACGAGGATCACGAGCAGGAGGTCGGATTTTGAGTCGGCTGTGTCGCGGATGAGTGCCAGCAGAGCGATGGCTTCAAAAAATAAAATGACGCCCAGAACTGGCTGTGGAAATAAGAGAATCGTTTTCTGGAACGTACCGCTCAAGAAAAGACCTAGCGTGAGATAAAGCGAGCCATAGAGCACCACGGAGCCTCCGGTACGGCCCCCGAATGCGTAATGTCCGGCCATTCCTCCCGATCCGTGGCAGGTTGGGATGCCGCTAACGAACGGGTTGATCAAATTCATGGCGGCATAAGTGAAGCCCACTTTACGCACGGTAACGGAACGCTCAGGAAACAGGTCTTCGGAGATTTGCTTGGTGGCCAGAATCGAGTTTCCCAGTGAAAGTGGGATTTGGGGCAGGGCGAGCAGGAGGAACCCTGTCCATACGTCGGGCAGAGTGGGGATGTGCCACTGGGGCAAGTGGAGGCCGATGCCGCTGACGATGTCCTGGGGTGCGACGCGGAAGGTGAGCGCGTAGATCAGGCCGAGCAGGATCGCGAAGAGACCCGGTGGAAAGCGGCGGTTGCCAATCAGAAAGAGGATCAAGATGAACGCGAGCGCGGCGAGATAGTAGCCCCGAAGGCCTTCCGCGGGTAGATAATCTTTTAACGCCAGAGTTGAAAGCTGAAGGCCGAGGCCAAATTGAACGCCTCGAACAACGGTCTTGGGAACAGCCCGTGCGAGAACGTCGATCAATCCGGTGACGGCCAACAGGAGCATGATCACGCCAATCGCCAAGCCGGCCCCATACAAGATGTTGCCGCTGAGTTTTTGAGTGATCACAATCACCGCCATAGCCTTCAGCGGCTGCGCCGGCATCGGCATGCGATAGAGCAGGCCGGTCAGTACTTGCATCCCGCCGAACACGATCAGCACGCTGGCCGGATCCAGGTGCGCCGCGAGAATCATGCCCACGATGAGGGGGAAGTCGGTCCCAATATCGCCGAATGCACCGGACAGTTCATTGCGATCGAACCGAAGCCGAGACTGACGTTCGCTGGTCAGTTAAGTAGCCCCGGGGAATCTCACCCCGAGGCCCTCCCAGAACTGTACGTGAGCGTCTCCACTCATACAGCTCCTATGGTGAAAAGCCGACTACGCTGGTGCTCCCAAAGCGCGAGCAGGCTGGGCTGACGATCAAGAACGTCCATCAGCTACGTCCGTGCCCGACTCCGGTGATTGCGTAACTTCTTGTATTTCCGACAAGCCCAGCGGACCAACGATTGGCTGACATGCCTCTCGATGGACCGGAGCGCTGAAGGCGTGATGCGCCCATAGTAGTTGAACCATCCCCGAAGCTTGGGATTTATCTTCCGGGCAAGCTCTTGAATGGACTGCCCCGTACAGCGATGCAACTTCCACCCTCGGATCTCGTCCCGGATTCTCTGTGCTGCATTGTTCGAGATGGCTGGAATGCAACTACAGAAGATCTTCCCCTTCCCACTGTACGC
>JBBRRL010000559.1:0-1566 GCA_038200775.1 Nitrospirales bacterium | reverse complement strand
TTCATCCTAACGGCCAGTCGCAAATAGCAATGTATGACAGTCGCAAATAATGATGTGCAGTCGCACTCAATTATAGAACTGACAATTCCCGAAGGCGCTGTTTTTCTCCGCTGGAGTGTTGCCGGGGAACCAACCCAAGCCAAGCTGCGAACTGGCGCCCGTTTTGAAACGTAGTGCCATTGGAGATTGCTGCCACCACTGCCGTCGCCGTTACGGGTCCAATTCCCTCAACTTCCGCGATTCGCTGACAAAGTGCGTTTTGCTCGAACGCTTGGTTGATCTCCGCTTCCATCGCCAGAATGCGCTGATCCAGCGCTTGCAACTCGTCATAGAGCGTGGCAAATAGGCGTTTCGCAAAGTCACTCAGACGTTTTTCTTCGTCATCGATCAGCTGTGGCATTGCCTTTCTGACTTGGCTGAGGTGTTGAGGCAACACAATGCCGTACTCGGCTGACAGACCGCGGATCTGGTTACCCATCTGCGTCCGCGACCCAATCAAGCGGCTTCGAACGCGATGCAGGGCCTGCATGTCTTGCTGTTCCACAGTCTTTCTCGGAACGAATCGCATCTGTGGCCTGCTAACCGCTTCACAAATCGCGGCGGCATCATTGGGGTCATTCTTCTGAGAATGCAAGTACGGCTTTACAAACTGCGGGGCAACCAGACGGACAGTGTGCCCAAACGTCTCCAGAACACGAGCCCAGTGATGAGCTCCCTGTGTTGCCTCAAGACCAATCGTGCACGGAGGCAGGTTGGCAAAATAATCTGCCAGTTGGCCCCGCCGCAATCGCTTTTTCAAGGTTACTTTTCCTCCGCGATCAACTCCATGAAGCTGAAACACATTCTTCGCGGTATCTAAACCGACAATGCTCGTTGCTGGCATGGGTTCTCCTTTCCTCGTCACCTTAGCAAAAACCGCTACAAGGGCCGAGTCCATACCATCATGTGAATATTCGTTCCGGAGTGATGTGAATATGGATTCGACGCGATGTGAATATGGATTCCGGGCTGAAATGGATGAAGAAAGCCGACTGGCCCGGACTTGATATTCACATCCCCGGAATGATTTTCTGAAAAGAACTTAATCTTAGAGCGACGCGGCGTTGGACAACATCGGGCCGCCGGTTTCTTCCACTGGAAAGTGGAGGGAGCCGATTGCCCCAAAGGAAGTTGTCTATGCGCAAAATTAAGGGAAGTGTTTGAGTATGGCCCTTCGGTCCACCGAATTGCATGAAAATGGTGGTCAGCGGCACCCCGGCGGCGAGAAGCCGGTGCAACACTGGATGATCATTCCGAGGAAGTGTTTGGCTCAGGACGTGAGAAGAACCGATAATTGGGCGCGAGGTCTGCCGCGGGGTGGATCAACGTAGCCCGCGAGCGTGACTATCGAATGCAAGTCGTCCTCCGCCGGTCTGCCGTTACAGGAGATCAAACATGGAATCGGTATATGGCACAGCGCGGCTTCGCCGCAAACTGAACACGTAGAAAGTCGGCGTCCTCCTCTGTACTATTGTGTCGTTGAAGTCCAATCATCGGCACCACGCCAGAAGGAGAACGCCATGCGAG
>JBBRRL010000558.1:0-1573 GCA_038200775.1 Nitrospirales bacterium | reverse complement strand
GCTCCTCCATGGCAATAACATAAAGGACGTTATGCAATACCAAGAGTAAATCTTAAGGAGCGTCGGGCAATATAGTTCAATACGACGCCCTGACCGTTTCTTAGCGCGAGATGATATAATGGATCGCAAGGACCTGCAACCTGTAACTAAAACCTGAAAAGCAGGTCCGTCAAGTTTAGTCAAAAATGCTGCTCTCATTCAACCTCGTGTCGGCAGGAATTGCGGCAACGACGATGCTGAAACAATTCCATGAATCCGTCCCGACTGATATGGCCTTTCGCTTCATTATGTTTGAACGGAAATTCTCCATCTGATGTCCTCCATATTCCTCCCTCGGCGTTTCGATTGCGCCATTGCCCGAGGATGGCTACGCTCGCCGGCCCGGACGTTTTATCCCGGATTGTTTCTTTCACATCACGTTTCCTGAAGGAGAATCGTCATGGCGAGTACAGCTCTCTTCGTCCACCGCGGCGCGCGTCTGGTGGATCGGCCGCGCCTGGATCAGGTGAAGGCACCTCCGCCAACAGCGACTTGGTTTCCCGTTACGCACGCACGCGTGCTCGACACGACAGACGACGACCTCTCCGTCCGCTTTGACGCCCTGCTGCGGGTGGATGGCGTTTCGCCGCTGGGCGACTTCCACTACCAGCCCGTGATCTTCCACGAGGCCGAAAAAGTTAAGTCGAGTAGAAAATATCTCGCCTTTCCGCGGACTGACACCACGCCCCTCGCAACTCCCGGATAATCCCAAACACGTCTCGGACCACATGAAATTGGCTGCATCAATTCGACCTACTGCCAGGACTCGGCAATCCTCTGCTCCTGCCGTTGACGTTCGATTTTCGCCTTTTGGTCCGCCAGATAGCGATCGATTTCGTCTCGAAGCTCTTCGAGCTTCTTCAGGCTGATGCCGTTGAGGTAAAGCACACCACCCGGACCGCAGCCAGCGTTATGCGGATTCGCGTAAAGCCTGAGCGCCGCCGCTTCCATGCCTCTGAGGCCATCCTCGGCAAGTTGCCATTCATCTTGGTCCTTGACGTTCATATGGCGGTGTTCGCTTCGTTCGATCAATTCAGACATGACGACCTCCGAAACTCGATTTGGTTCGCCGGGCGGTTGGTCAACCGCTTCTCCACTATTCTAGCGTGCCAAACTCCACTGGCAGCAGTCGTTCCTATTCTTGGCCGGCAAATCAGGTCGCTGCCCTTTTGCAATTCGCGCTGTCGTGTGCCACACTCGCCGACCTCATTCCATGGGAATGAGGCACGTCTGAGCTTCGATTTTTCACACCACCGCTTCAGAAAGGACAGGCACCGTGACCGTAACCACGTTCAAGGAACTGGTCACCCAGCTTCAGTCCGCGGAGATCGTTCTGCGCCCCGACAACGAAGACTGAAAGGCAATGATCGACCGCATCAGCGTTCCCGACCAGATCGCGGCGATCGAGGAGGAGACCTACTGGTATTTTTTGGAGGTTCTTCCCCCGAAGTACCAACGCGGCAATCTCTTCGCCTTCGCCGAAGGAGCGGAAGCCCTCCGCCTCTTCTGGCAGAAAGGCGTCAGCTACTTCTGC
>JBBRRL010000557.1:0-1578 GCA_038200775.1 Nitrospirales bacterium | reverse complement strand
GCTCAGAGCCAACTGGTAACGGGAGGAGCTCTGTGGACAAGGCAAAGCCGTTCGACATTCCAAAGCGGGAAGTCTGGGAGGCCTTCAAGAAGGTGAAGGCCAACCAGGGAGCGGCTGGAGTGGACGGGCAGACGATTGCGGGCTTTGAGGCTGATCTATCGAACAACCTCTACAAGCTCTGGAACCGCATGTCCTCGGGGAGCTACTTTCCTCCACCGGTTCGGCGGGTCGACATTCCGAAGGGCGACAGCAAAACGGAAACACGGCCGTTGGGGATACCCACGGTCGCCGACAGAATCGCCCAGGAAGTCGTCAAGCGGTGTCTGGAGCCCATCCTGGAGCCGTTTTTCCATGAGGACTCCTACGGATACCGACCCCGCCGATCGGCGATCGATGCAGTCCGGAAAGCTCGTCAGCGATGCTGGCGATATGACTGGACGCTCGACATCGACGTAAAGGGCTACTTCGACAGCATCGACTGGGAGCTGTTGCTCAAGGCGGTCCGCCACCATACGGGCTGCGCTTGGGTGCTTCTCTACATCGAGCGTTGGTTGAAGGTTCCGGCCCAAATGGAGAACGGGAGCTTGGTGTCCCGCGCGGCAGGAACGCCGCAGGGCGGGGTGATAAGTCCCTGCCTTGCAAATCTGTTTCTGCACTATGCTTTCGACACGTGGATGGCGAGAACCTATCCCGGCATCCCGTTCGAAAGATACGCGGACGACATCATTTGCCACTGCCGAAGTGCCGAGGAGGCGCAAGCGTTATGGAATGCCTTGGACGCCCGGTTTACGGCGTGCAGGCTGGTTCTACATCCGCAGAAGACGAAGCTCGTCTACTGCAAGGATACCAACCGGCGTGGGGACTTTCCGACCCAATCATTTGACTTTCTCGGCTACGCGTTTCGCCCGAGGAAGGCAGTTTGGCGCGGTGGTCGATACGGTGTTTCATTCCTGCCTGGGGCCAGTCCGAAGGCGCTGAAGGCGATAAGGCAGGCGATCCGAGGGTGGGCAATGCACCGTCGGAGCGACAAGACCCTGGATGATCTGGCTCGGATGTTCAATCCTTATATCCGGGGCTGGATCAACTACTACAGCCACTTTTACAGGTCGGCGCTCTACTGGACACTGAACCGGGTGGACGCCGTCCTGGTTCGTTGGGCGTGCGAAAAGTTCAAACGCCTGCGCCGGAAGCCAAGGCGCGCAAGGGAGTGGCTGGCACGGGTCCGCCGGGCAAGTCCGAACCTCTTCGCGCACTGGCGCTTTGTGCATGTCGACGACCGGACATCGGGAGCCGTATGACGCGAGAGTGTCACGTACGGTTCTAGGAGCGCGCGGGGGTGAGATTCCTCCGCGCGACTCGCCATGTCGTGATCACGATCTCTGGGGTAAAGCACTGGCTGTGGCGCGCGGTCGACCAGAACGGGACCGTGCTGGACATCCTGGTGCAGAGCCGGCGCGACACGCGGGCCGCCAAGCGCCTGCTGTGCAAGCTGCTGAAGCGGCAGCGCCGGGCACCTCGTGTCATGATCACCGACAAGCTGGCGAGTTACGGGGCGGCGAAGCGCGAGGTGATGCCGTC
>JBBRRL010000556.1:0-1580 GCA_038200775.1 Nitrospirales bacterium | reverse complement strand
GATGGTTTACGGCGGTACGGACGAGATGGGAATGCGCTCGGTCGAGAATATTACCGAAGTCCATGATCTGCACGCCACCGTCTTGCACCTCCTCGGACTCGATCACAAGAAGCTGATCTACAAATTCGGCGGGCGGGATGTGAGCCTCACCGACATTCACGGCCACGTGATTCGAGATATCCTGGCGTGAGTATCAGTTTGTAAATGTCGGGGAGCATTAAGGTCTTCATCAGTTGGTCTGGTCCACAAAGCCAAAAAATAGCGGAATCGCTGCGCGAATGGCTACGGTATCCGATCCGGGGGCTCCGGCCTTGGATGTCTGCCTGGGATATTGAGGCCGGGGAATCGTGGGGGAGTGAACTGGATGACCAGCTCGAGGAGTGCCGATTCGGCATCATTATGCCTTACTCCCGAAAACCTGAATGCGCCGTGGATTCATTTTGAGGCGGGCGCCCTGGCCGGGAGATTCAGGCGAGATCGAACTTCGGTATGCCCCTACCTGTACTCCGTAAAGCCCAGTGACCTCCGCGGACCGTTGTCGCGATTCCAGGCCGTCCTGGCCAACGAGGAAGGAACCCGGAAGATGTTCTCAGCGATGAACAACGCGTTGGGAGGAGACCGTCTTGAGGCGGACGTTCTGAACACTGTATTCAATCGATGGTGGCCGGACCTCGATACCTGGCTGAAAGGCGTATCGGCAGCGGGGCAGCAGACGAACGCCAAGACTCCGGAGTCGGCCGAACAGTCTGAATCCAAGCTGACCCGCGACGTGCTCGTGCCGAAAAGCGTGGCTTCCATGGCCCGCGAAGGTAACGTCGAACAGGCCATCCATGAAATTCAGAAGCTCCTGCCGCAGGGCGATGATTCGGATCTGGATCAGAACCAACTGGAAGAGAAAGTCGTGACGCTTCTACTCCTCTCCGCAAATCCGCCGGATTGGGACCGCGCCGCGGAATATGTTCTTCGTCTTCGGGAGCCTAAATACTATCTCCGCCTGGCTTACAAATTCTGGACCGTACAGCAACTGGACACCGCCATTCGCTGGGTCGAGGACGGACTCCCGCTAGCTGTCAACTCGAAAGACAGCGAGCTTATTGCGAAGTTTAAGAACAGCCTGGCTTACTACTATGCGGAATCGGGGGATCCCAAGTACAAGGATTTAGCGCGGAATTACGTAGCCGAAGCGGTGAAAGCCTTACCCGGCAACGTTGAAGTACTGGACACTTTTGGTTGTGTCAAAATCGCCTATGGCGAGAACAGAGAGGAAGTTAAGGAGGGAATAGATTTGTGCTATAAACGAGCGCAAGCCACGGGTGACTTTGAGCGATTTAAGACGTGGCTTGCCAAAGCGAAAGATTAACTACTCGCCGGGATTCGGTCGTTTGCGCACATAAGAAGCTCCATCCTCAGTCTAGCATGGAGACGGCAACCAGAGCATTGGTAGTGCGCTAACACATTTAGCGCACTACCAGAGCATTGGGCATACCGCTTTTCAAAAAGGATAAGAAGTTCCTCGACGGCCTCCTCGACGCCTCCATTGAAGTCACCGCGCCGATTACTCCGGAAGTAGCGAAATCGCT
>JBBRRL010000555.1:0-1580 GCA_038200775.1 Nitrospirales bacterium | reverse complement strand
CTGACGGTTGCAAGTGGATGGAGGCCCGCTTGGCCTGCAAGTTCTGGCGCTTGAACCGCTCCGCCGTCGAGGAGATCCGGCACCCTCGCCCGTATCAGCCTGCCCAGGATGGGTGCGAAATACATGTGAGAAAGAATGGACATCGCGGCTTGGAAGCCGGAGTTGGACATTGGTGCGGACATGTTCCTCCTGTGGTCTCAGAAGTCTATTTATAGAGCTAAACTGATTACGGGCCAGCCAGACTTATCATCTTCGCGCGTTGCATGTCGTTTCGCCGTCCAGGCCGCGAACGATGTCCGCGAAGCGCTCAATCATAAGAGCAAGCCATGTCCCGAAACCGTATGGCGGCTCCCGATCTCGATCAAGCCAATCCGCCGTGCTAAGCAGTCCTGGCGGTCTCGCTCCTGGCGGCACCTCTTACTGCGCTGACGCTTTCAGCGCTTGATACGACTTCATCAGATCTTTGATCCGATCCTTTTTCACAAACGGCGTGCGGAAGAAGCGCTCTACGGTCGAGTTGAACAGATCCGGTTCATCGTAAGGAATCATGTGTGTCGCGTTCGGGAAGATGCATAGTTGGCTGTTGGGGAGGTGATGATAAATCTCCAGTGTGTGCTCGTCGAGGATCAGGTCATGATCCCCCGCCAGTACCAGCGTGGGCGCGTTGATCGCCTCCAAGGCGTTGGCCTCGATGTGCGGTTCGTCCAGCATCATCTGTGCGACCTTCAGTTCTCGCTTTCCCTGCGGCGTCTCTTTCTCAGAAGGCTTCATTGCGCCAAGCATGAACTTCACCAGTTCGAGGGTTTCCGGGTGAGCGCCTTCCGGATTGAGGTTAGCGGCCATAGCCGCAATCTTCTTCACCTTCTCCGGATGCCGGATAGCGAGGAGCAGCGCCTCAATGCCACCATCGCTCCACCCCAGCGCGAATACGGGCGGAGATTTCAGGTGGTCGAGCAGCGCCGCAAGATCGTCCGCCATCTTCTCGTAAGTGATCTTGTCCGGACTGTCAGCGGATTTGACTTGGTCGCGGCTGTCCATGGCGATCACCTGGTAGTGTTTGCGGAAATAATCAATCTGCGCCTTCAGTTCGCTAATGCGGCTCCCGTTACCGTGGATGAGCGGAACCGGCTCGCCCGTTCCATATACCTCGTAATAGAGCTGGATTCCGTCGTGGGTAAAGGTCTTACCGGCGGCCGGGTTTGCTCCATAGTGAACAGAGCGCTTCGGCGACGTTTGCGCATTTAGACTGGTCTGCCAAAGGATGCCGATGAATACCGCGAGAATCGCTCTCAAAATATCGTGCTCCTCCGGGCGCTTTATCGATTGTACTGCTCGATTGGACCCCCTGTTGCAGTCCTATGAAAACCCGCCAATTGGTCTGAAACTGGCAATCCTGGGTACGGGCAAATCAGAAGTTGCACGCCACCGCCCTAATGTCGCCGCACTCTATGACCCCGAAGAGTTTCGCATACAGGGCGGGGTGATACCAAAACCTTTATTCGCGTTGATTCCGCCGCGATGATTTTGCTTTTTCAGCCGCTATCGTCCAGGGCAAATCTTGCCGATGAATAGATACATGG
>JBBRRL010000554.1:0-1586 GCA_038200775.1 Nitrospirales bacterium | reverse complement strand
TGGGCGCGAGCACTTCCTGTCGCCAGCAAGATGCCCAATGTGTTTGACAACAACGCTACTGCTGGTACTACCCAAGCGCGAGAGCTCATAAAAACCTCCTTCGTTATCCTGAAAATCGCGCGAATGTGACGAGCGTGCGAAAGATCATGGACATTGATCGGGGTCCACCTCGGCTAAATTCGCATCTTCTGAGTCGAAAGGTTCATGGCATTGGCGTCAACGGATGGTTCCAATGGAACTTCGCCGACAGGGTCTGCGGATATAGGCAGAAGGAGACGGAAGATGCATCCGGCGTTCGTCGAATTGAGTTCCAATTGCCCACCATGCGCTTCGGCGCCCCATTTAGCGATCGCCAGACCGAGGCCAGCGCCCCCCGCTTCACGCGAACGCCCCTCGTCAATGCGGTAAAACCGATCGAAGACTTTGTCCTGGTGTTCGGGCGGAATGCCGGGACCACAATCGCCTATCTCGACGCAGGCGGTGAAAGAATCGGCTCGCAGGATTCGAACTGAGATATGTCCGTTGCGAGGGGAATACTTTATGGCATTGTCCAGAAGGTTGACAGCGACCTGGCGCAAAATAGCGCGGTCTGCTTTCACCTGAATCGAGTCATCTCCTTCAAGCGACAACGTCTGACCCTTTTCCTCAGCGAGCACGTCGAGAAGAAACGAAGCTTCCTGAACCAGCGGGAGAAGGCTGATTGTCGCTTGCTCCAGCCGGATCTGACCGGAATCCGCACGCGAGATGGTTAAGAGACTTTCAACAAGGCGGCCTAACCGCCCGGCTTCTTCCAGCATGCTTCCGATGACTTCACGATAGTGTTCGCGGGTTCCGTCGTGCTGAAGTCCAACCTCACCAACGCTACGGATCGCCGTAAGCGGCGTCCGGAGTTCATGAGACGCGTCAGAGGTAAACCGCTTCAGTTGTTCAAAGGAACGTTCCAAGCTCGAAAGTGTGTGGTTAAAAGCCTGGGCCAGCAGACCAAGTTCGTCGTGTGGATTCTCCACATCGATACGGGCGCCCAGACGCTCCGCGCTGATTTCGCGTGCGCGGCGCGCCATTCGCTCCACTGGACTGAGGGCGCGCCTCGCGAGAAAATAGCCGCCAAATCCAGCTAATCCTAGCGCCAAAGGCAAGCCGACAAGGAGGCCTACAACAAGTTGCCAGAAACGCTGCCACATCGGCTCCTCGCTAAACCCCAGCCGAATGAGGACAGGATGGCCTTCAAGGATATGCCGCCTGCTGATCAGACGAACGGGCAAGCCGTCGGCCAAGCGGATCGACCGCGGCGAGTAAGAGTTTACGCCTTCTCCTGGCTCAGGGTTACCACCGAGAAAACGTTCTCCGAGCCGTTCATTCCGATAAAGGAGTGCCCCGTCTTCGGCGCGGACCTCCAAAAAGCGCTCCTGCATGTCGGGAGAGTAAGGATGGTCGTGATAATCGTTTCGAAGGTTAAGCTTCCCGTCCGGACCAGGACTAAGAAAACCTTCAACCGTCTCCAGGTCTTCGATCGCCAGGTGATCCACTTGAGTCCGTAATTGTAGGAGCACAATGGCGCACGTACTCCCTCCATAGATCAAGAGAAC
>JBBRRL010000553.1:0-1592 GCA_038200775.1 Nitrospirales bacterium | reverse complement strand
GCTGACCGGCAGCTACGATTGCGTGGACCGGATCGTGCTGAACGCCTATTTCCGGATGGGGCATGATGCCGGGGGCTTTCGTTTGTGGTGGCGTCAATTGACGGGTTCAGACGAGACGCTGGACAACACCCATCTGATGAGGCTAGCAGGCCGGTTCAGCCGACGCATTCGCGGTTTTGCCAAAGGCAATGGCATACCTGTCGTCGACTGTGCGGCCGGAGAACGGAAGCACGACATTGCCGAAGAGTATCTCGCCAAGACCACGATTACGAAAGGAGTCTATCTGATCTTGGTGGGTCGCGCGCAGGCCCCGGTTTGGGATGTCACCGCTAATCATCACATCGAGCGCAAGAGGCCGATGCCCTACGTCAATCATTATTCATTTCATATCCTCGATCCTGAATGGGGCCATATCACCATCAAAATCAGCGGGCACCCTCCCTTCCCCGGCCAAGTGATCCTGAACGGTCATGAGTACGTGGCCTGCCAAGCCCTCAAAGCCGGAATCAGCTTTAAAAAAGAAGGCAACTGTTTTACTCATATCTCTGACGCGGCAGGCTTGGCGAGGATCGCAGACACCTTGTCCCAAGAACGGACTATAGGGCGGTTGAGCCAGGCCTGCGAACGTTGGATTTATACCACCTGCTTGTGTTTCGCGCTCGACCTCGAAGAGCAGAAGCAGAGCGGGTTTCATTACCAGTACTCGAATTATCAAGTGGAATACAGCCGCAATCTGATTTTCGAGAGCGGTGGGCACATGGATCAAGTCTTTCAGGCGTTGATCGACCGTAGTCGCGTGCTGCTGGACCTGAAAACCATCAAAACCATCCTGGGCTACAAGCGCCGCCCGAAATATCACAAGCGGAAAAAGAAGTCCGCCGAATGGGAAGTCGCGGTCGAGAAACCTGTGTATGATCTGACGATCTTCAAGCTGCACTGCGGCAAGTTGACTCTGAAGATCTATACCAAAGGCGAGCGCGTGCTTCGCATCGAGGCCGTGATCCACAACACGCAGGAGCTCCGGTGCGGCCGTTCGCTGGAGAAGTTTCCCGAGATCGTAGTACAAGCCAAGAGCATTCTGGAGCGATTCATGGATGCCTTGAGCTGCGTCGATCAGTGCTTCATCGCCGATAGACTGCTGGAGCAGTTGCCGGCTCCCTCCCAGGTTGGCAAGACGAAGGTCGGGGGAATCGATCTCAACCAGTCTCGAATGTACTGGGTGGTCGAGGCCGTGATTGCTCTGTCGCCGTCACCTGGTGGATTTACGGCTTCCGAGTTGGCCAGCCAGGTTCGTGGGTTCAGCAAGCAACGCGAATCCGAGTATGGTGCCCGCCGCGCCGCGTATGATTTGAAGAAACTTCGGGGCAAGAAGATCGTCCGGCGGATCGGGCAGACGCGCCGATACGAATCGATTCCGAAGGGATTGAGAGCGATGGCAGCGCTGGTCGTTCTCAGAAATAAAGCGATCAAGCCGTTACTGGCCGCCGCGCAGGAACTGCGGCCAACACGCGGCGCGCAGAATCCCAACGCACTCGATACGCACTACGACACGATTCGAACCGCCATGCGAGGCGTTTTTCAGGAATTGGGGC
>JBBRRL010000552.1:0-1600 GCA_038200775.1 Nitrospirales bacterium | reverse complement strand
GTTTCGCCTTCCGGCCGGCGGGAAGTTTGACCAACTCCGCCGCGATCTTGAGCCGTTGAGCTTCACCACCTGAGAGCGTTGTAGCCGGTTGCCCCAGGCGTAAATAGGCGAGCCCGATGGATGACAGCAGCCGCAACTTGGCGCCGAGCGACATGCTGTCGGAGAAGAAGGCCTGCGCCTCCGACACGGTCATGTTCAGAACGTCGTGGATGGATGCGCCTCGATGCTTGATACTGAGAACCTGAAGTTTGAAGCGGCGGCCATCGCAGGCTTCGCACGTCACATACATGTCCTCAAAAAAATACATTTCAACTTTTTGCAGCCCCGTGCCTTGGCAGGCTTCGCATCGACCCCCTGTCGTATTGAAGGAGAAATCACCGGCGGTGAGCCCGGCTTTGCGTGCCTCCGGCAGCGCGGCGTAGAGACGCCGAATATCGTCAAAGGCCTTGAGATAGGTAACCGGGTTGGATCGCGGTGTCCGTCCGATTGGCTCCTGGTCGATCAGCCGAACCCCGTCCAGATGCTCGATGCCGCGGATGGCGTCGAATCGGCCCATCGGCAGATTCTCCAACTGAAAGGTGCGGGCCAGCGCGCGATACAGAGTGTCCTGGACAAGAGTGCTTTTGCCGGAGCCCGAAACTCCCGTCACACACGTCAGTGTCCCAAGGGGAATGCGTACCGCGATGTTTTTGAGATTATGCTCGCGGGCGCCGACAAGCATGAGCGAGTGCCCCGTTCCTGACCGGCGCTTGCGGGGAAACGTGATGTTGTTTTCCCCTCTCAGGTAGCGCGCCGTAAGCGATCGAGAATCCGCCAGGAATTCCGGGAAACGCGCGGCTGTAACCACTTCACCACCTTTCTCTCCGGCGGCAGGCCCCATCTCCACCACGAAATCTGCAGATTCGATCATCGTTCGGTCGTGCTCCACGATGAGGACGGTGTTTCCCGCTTTAGCCAGGTCGGCCAGGATCCCTGCGAGTCGGTGCGTATCACGGGCATGCAGACCGATCGTGGGTTCGTCGAGGACATACAGGGTGCCGGTCAGATGGGCTCCCAATTGTGTCGCGAGGCTGATACGTTGCGCCTCGCCACCTGAGAGGGTGCGGGTGAGACGAGACAGCGTGAGATAGCTCAGGCCGACGCGGCTCAGAAATCCGAGCTTGTTCTGCAACATTGTCAAAATATCCTTGGCAATGTCCCGGTCAAAGGAGGAGAGGGGCAGCGCCTGGAGCCATTCCTGAGTCTCTGAGATCGTCATATTCGACACTTCGGGAATGGATCGGCCGCCGACTCGAACCGCCAGGGCCTCGGGGCGCAATCGAGTGCCTCCACACGATTCGCATGAGAAGGGGCTGCGGTAACGGCTAAGCATGACCCGCACGTGAAGCTTGTAGCGCTTCCCCTCCAGGTACTTGAAGTAGGCATGAACGCCTTCGACCATGCCTTTTCCCTTCTTCTCGATCGTCCCTTCCCACAGAAAGGTGCGCTCCTCCGAGGTGAACTTTGCGTAGGGCTTGGTGACGTCAAGGCCACGGCGCTTGAACGCCAAGAGCATCTGCTGCTGCCACCATTCGGCCGAAGGCTTGGTCCACGGCTCAAT
>JBBRRL010000551.1:0-1601 GCA_038200775.1 Nitrospirales bacterium | reverse complement strand
CTACTATTATGAAAACTCCGGTGATCAGGGTCTGCGGCTGGAGATGGACGGATCGGCGATGGGGCCACAGTTTTTCTACCGCAGCGTCGCAGACTACCAGAACGCCCTGACCGCCAATGGAGCCATGCCCGACGGCGGCTTGTCACAGGTATATCACGGCCCGGTGGGCACCACGGGGACGGGACTGGATCAGATCATCCACGTCATCGGCACCGATGTGGGTCTGGATCATAACGTCTCACACCAACAGATCTCTGAGGGAGCCGGCGCTGCCGATATGATCAACCGGCTCATCATCAATGCCATCCGCGCCACGGGCAAGGGCTACAATGCCCGCGTCGAGAAGGTGCTGCGTGACGCACTGGCTAAAGGGAAACTGTGATCTTTCAGGCTCCGGCGCGGCGCTCTTGCGACGGGCTGGATGCTCCCCCCGGAGAGACAAAGAGGGGGGTCTTTCTTTCAACACGCATTTAAGCGGGGTCGGTCGCGCTTGATCTTCTTCATCATTCGGTAGAGTAATGCTAGGTACTCGGCACACGCTTCGGTCGCCGTCTCCTCGAACTTCTCCACCATCCGCTTCAACAACGCTAGGTACTCGGCACACGCCTCTGTGGCTTTCCGCTCGGTTCCATCTATGGTGAAAATGTACGTTGGCTTGTGAATGACCGCAGCGGTATCAACACCTAAAAGAACACTTGGGGACCCGGAGACTTCGAGTGTGCCGGACTCGTCCGAATACGAACCACCGACGCCAATCTTGATGTCTTCCTGCCCCACGCTGCGGCTAGAACCACTTTCGTGCACTTCAATATTTCGATCATCGACCATGAATTTCATGAGGACATTGTCGGATGACGAAAGCGCAGCATCCCAGACCTTGCGCCAAATGGGGTATATCGGTGACTGCTCATGGCGAAGACGATAATCCACAGTTCGCGTTGCACTGAGGAACCCGCTTAGATAATAATCAAACGGCTCCCTGTCAACAAATGCCCGGCGCTCTTGCTCGGTCATCTTGCCGAGGAAAAACTGCGCCTCTGCTAGTTTTTTATGTACTTGCACCAAATCCAATTTCCCCTCCATTGCAAATTGGCAATAGATGGTGCTTGGGCCTCGCGTCCGCTATGGCCGCTATCGAGCGGGCCATCTGCCTGCAACTGGCGCTCTGAATTTCGCCCTACCCTTTTGCCGCTTTCGGCCCGTTGCAGATCAACAGGTTACGAACCAGCCCGGTAACAGGGGCAAAAGCCCGGGCGATCAAGCTTGTGCGCTGTGCAGTCTGACGAGGTCGGGAAGGAAGGGCACGTCGGCGTTGGCGGCGCTCAGCCTGGCGCCGAGATAATCCCAGAACGAGATGCCGAGCTTGGCGCAAGTCTTGGCGAGGCCGAGGAAGGCGTCTCGGCAGTCGCGGCCGGGGTCGCTGCGGGTCCCCCCGCTGATTTTGCGCCTGGTGACGTGGCAGCGGATGTCGTTTTCGGAGCCATTGGTGTGGAGCGGGATTTCAGGTCGTTCGAGCACCATCAGCAATTCGGGTTTGTTGGCGTGGAGCCTGGCCAGCAACCGGTCGAGGATGTCGAAGCCGGTGCGGTGCTGGAAGCTTG
>JBBRRL010000550.1:0-1611 GCA_038200775.1 Nitrospirales bacterium | reverse complement strand
TCCACCACGATGATTTCCGGATCAGAAATAGACTTACGGACGGATTCAACCGTCGAAGGAAGACAGGCGAGCTCGTTCAGTACCGGAATGACGACCGATATCTTCATGTGGCGCCGCTAACACTGGCAGAGAGCCTGTTCAACAGCAAATTGGTGTGCACCGCGGCAACGCCCTTCTGCTGCAAAATATTCTGCAGTCGTGTCAAGTCCTCCGGCGTGTCCACATCGGTCCACTCTCCTATTTGAGCAGCGGAAAATTTCAGATGCAACAGCCGCGTGAGCGTTTGCTGCGCCGTGGCCGGACCCTTCCACTCGACGCCATCAAGCATCCCCGCGGGGCATTGCTTCACTCCCAACAGATAAAAACCGCCGTCCGTTGTCGGACCCAGCACTGCATCGCGGGACAGTAGCGCTTCGCGAGCATCCTCCAGAAATTGAAGCGGCAGCCCTGGACTGTCCGCGCCCAAAGCAAAAGCCATGGGCGTTGCCCGAAGAGCGCGCTGCAGTATGGCTTCGATTCGCGCGTCTAGACCGCCATCCGGTTGCAACCACAACTCATGGTCTGCAATAGAAGGATGCGAGAATGGTTCTGTCGCAGCAATCACCAATTTGGCCCACCCGAGCTTCTCCACGGTTTCGACGGTGTCCAGTAGAAAAGCCTCTGCGCAGCGCGCGGCCGTCTCTGCTCCGAGGGCGGGAATCAGGCGTGTCTTGACCTTTTCCGGTATCGGAGGCTTGGCAAAGACGCAGATTGTGGTATCGATCACAGCTCCGTCACCTGCGCAATTCGAAGATTTTGGTTAACAGACGTTTCATCCACAGCTTCAGTCTTGATTTCATGGAGGCATCGCCTGCCCGCTTGATGATGTCTGCCTGGGTGGGATAGGGATGGATCACTCCACTCAGATCACTCAGCCTCAGCTTGTTCTGCATGGCTAAGACCATTTCGCCAATGCTCTCACCAGCGTGAGAGCTGACCAAGGCCGCTCCAAGCAGTGTTCGGTCCTTTTTCGCGATAAATATGCGAATGAAACCTTCTATTTCACCGTCGGTTACCGCCCGGTCGTTATCATTCAGGCCAAGATCGACAGGTTCGATTTCAATACCACGCTCTTGCGCCTCAGTCGCGTAGATGCCAACGTGTGCGACCTCGGGGTCAGTGTAGGTGCACCAGGGAATTACCAAGTTGCTGGCTTTTTTGCGGCCCAAGAAGAGAGCGTTCTGCAATGCGATCCGTGCCAAGGCTTCGGCCGCGTGCGTGAACTTAAAACGCGATGCGATGTCCCCGGCGGCATAAATATCAGGATTCGAGGTGCGCAAATGATCGTCCACGATTACACCCTGCCGAGTGAATTTCACGTCCGCTGCTTCGAGGCCAAGCCCTTCGATATTAGGAGCGCGGCCCACGGCCACAAGAATCTCATCGCAAACAACATCCTTCTGACCTTCGCCCGCGTCGAAGTACACCCGCTTGCCTGATTGCACACGTCCCACCTGCCTAATCTGTGCGCCGAGAAAGAGAGTGATCCCTTCACGACGGAAACGGTGAGTAAGCACAGCGCTTGCATCCGACTCCTCCTTTGGCAGGAGCCGGGGTGCGTGGCCGAGGATC
>JBBRRL010000549.1:0-1621 GCA_038200775.1 Nitrospirales bacterium | reverse complement strand
TATCAGTTTTATTCACGCGCGGATCATGATCGAGTTTCTAAGACTGTGCACCTGTTTCTTCTGGAATGCTTGAGCGGGAACACTGCCGACCACGATACCGAGGTTGAAGAAGCTCGCTGGTTTCCAATTGAAGAGGCGGGACAGTGGCTGACCTACAAAAACGAACGAGAGGCATTGGGAAAGGCCGCCTTTCTGTTGGAAGGAGAGAACCCTACATGACAGCTAAGCCGCGGTCTCACCAGGAGACAAAGGGCAAGATGAACGCCCCTGCATCCAAGCCGGCCAAGACAAAACCGACGGCGCTGAGTCCGAGGCGCGAGACCCTTCGGAAGATGCTGCTTGATCGTCGGAACGAAGTTTTGAAGGAAATTGAGGAGTTGATCAGCCATCGACTGTCCGATGATACCCACAACCGGGTAGACTCGGTGCCCGATGTCGGCGATCTTGCCCTGCTCGATTCCGAACGCGGCCGGGACATTTCTATTCTCGAAATGCGTAATAAGATGCGACAAAACATCGATGAAGCCTTGATTCGTCTTGATGAAGGGTCCTACGGCGCCTGCGCGGATTGCGGGGTTGAGATCAGCGAAAAACGTTTGAAGGCGGTTCCGTTTGCCCGCCGGTGTGTCGCCTGCCAAGCCAAGGAAGAATTGCTGGAAAAAATCGAGCAAGAAGAAGATCAAACAACCTGAGCGCATGAGCGCCTGCCTCCTGGCAGTCCTAACGCTCTTCGCATTCTTGTCGCCATTTCCAGCCAGTGCGCTCACGCGCGACGAAGAAAACAACATTGATATATACCGCCGCTTTAATGCAGGCGTGGTCAATGTCACGAGAAGCGCCGTCGCCTACGATTTCTTCTTTAATCCCATCCCATCCGATTCTTCCGGTTCTGGGTTCATACTCGATCCTCACGGCCACATCCTGACCAACTACCACGTTGTCAAAGGGGCCCAGCGCCTGGAGGTCAGTCTGGCCGACCATACCAAGTGGCCGGCAAAATTAGTGGGTGCAGATCCGCTCACCGATCTCGCTGTGCTCCTTGTAGGCGCTCCTCCCGAGTCCTTGACTGTGCTGCCTCTTGGGGATTCGTCCGGCCTACAGGTAGGCCAGAAGGTGTTGGCTATCGGCAATCCATTTGGCCTAGGCCACAGTCTCTCGGCCGGTATCGTAAGCATGATTCGCAAAGTAGTCAGAGCAGGACAGACAGAAATCGAGGATGTCATCCAGACTGACGCCGCAATCAATCCGGGCAATTCAGGGGGACCGTTGCTCGATTCTGAGGGAAAGGTCGTAGGGATCAATACTGCGATCTTTACGCCGTCGGGGGGCAATGTCGGCATCGGCTTTGCCATCCCGATCAATACAGCAAAACGTATCGCCGCCCAGATACTGACTCATGGCTTTATGATCTATCCCTATTTCGGTGCTGAAACCCAGTCGGTGACACCTCTGATTGCGAGGGCACTGGAGTTACCAACGGACCATGGAGCCCTGGTGATTCGCGTAGGCAAAGGAAGTCCCGCAGCGAAAGCCGGATTGTTGGGAGGATCCCGCCAGGTTGTCATCGGCAATACAATAGTGGTAGTCGGCGGCGATCTGATCACGGGCATCGATGGGCAGG
>JBBRRL010000548.1:0-1624 GCA_038200775.1 Nitrospirales bacterium | reverse complement strand
CGGAAGGATAAGGCCGTTCACTTGACGGAGCACCGCGCCGGGGACGAGAAAGATGCCGGAGCCGATGACCGATCCGATGGTTAGCCAGATCAGATCAAGAAGTCCGAGAGTGCGCGGCAGACTCATCATAGAGTACGAAACTCTCTCATTCTTTACTTCGATTTCAGATTTCAGAAACACGCCGGAATTGCCTTCAGTCTCACGGTAACCTGCGCAAAACGATCTCCTCGGGAACGGAAATGATGAGTGACGTAATGTGCCCGTTGGCGTCCTGGACAAAGCGAAACGTGCGGTCGGAATCTTCTTCGAAAAACGCGGTCTCAGACTCCGGGGTCATGACTATCTTGTCGCCCAACCCAGTGGCTTCGAGACGATCGCCGGCAACACTGACCTTTGCAGTGACTTTATCGTAGAATCGATAATTGCCCGCGTAAGAGAGTAAAGTGGCCGGAGGCAATTTCACGGCCGAATGGACCGGTAGGGCGAGCTCCGGGACGTAGAAACCGGCGATGCGACGTGCGATATAGCCAGCCGAGGCGCCAGCGCGGTTGCAGAAGGTCACCACGCTGAGGCGATCGTCGGGGTAGCGCGCAATGTAGGAGGTGAACCCTTGCCAGGCGCCGCCGTGTTCGAGCAAACGATGACCCGATTTGGTCTTATCCAGGCTCCAGCCAAAACCGTAGGGAGCAGTGCTGCCGTCATTGAGTTTCACAGGCGTCCACATCTCGTCAAAGCCGGCATGGCTTAGGAGTTTCTTTGCTTCCAACGCTTCGTCCCACTTCGCCATATCTTCCACCGTGAGGTAGAGGCTCCCATCCGCGGTCGTATTCAGGCTCGGTGCGACCCAGGTCTGATTCTTCAGTGTGCCATCCTTTAGTTCATAACCGGCGGCGCGGTTGGGAATGATGTCCGTTTCACTGATGATGCGGGTACTCTTCATCCCGAGCGGGGCGAAAACACACCGCTGCAGCAAATCGCCGTACAACTCTCCGCTCACTTTGTGAATGAGAATGCCTAACGACACGTAACCGAGATTGCTATAGCTCCACTTGTCGCCAGGAGAGGAAGCGGGTGGCTGCGCGGTGATCATCTTCAGCAGCTCATCTTCGCTGTAGTCCTGCTGGAGGGAAAAACTTTCAGGATAATCGCCAAGCCCCGCGGTGTGGGTAAGGAGGTGGCGTACAGTCATGCGCGACCACGCCGGCGGCACCTTCAAATACTTCGCGACGGGATCCTCGAGCGCGAGCTTCCCTTGCTCGACCAATAACATGACTGCCATGGCAGTGAACTGCTTTCCCATCGAGCCCGATTGAAAGACGGTCTGTGGAGTAACGCGAATGCCGTGCTCCAGGTTGGCCATACCGTAACCTGCGGAGAGCACCACCTTGCCGTTCTGTCGAACCATGACCGCACATCCAGGGATTTGTTTTTTCTTTAGGTAGTCATCGACAAATTGAGCAACGCGATCGGATGCCGTGGCGAAGGCGTACGAGCTGCATCGTAATCGTCGAGGCGCCGAGTCGCCGGCTGCCACTTCCGAACGTGCTCCACATCGCACGTCCGATCGCGACGGGATTCACGCCCGGATGATAGCGGAAGTAACGGTCCTCTTTCGCGAGCGTCT
>JBBRRL010000547.1:0-1631 GCA_038200775.1 Nitrospirales bacterium | reverse complement strand
GGGACGGATGGCTGTATCGCTCGCGTGAACTTCCCGGCGCCGGCGCTTCTGTCGCTGATCGATTCCGAAAGCGAAACTTTCGACAATGTTCTCGCGCTCGCCGGCGGATGCATGGATCAACTCTTCGAATCCGTCTACTACCTGAGGCCCGTTACCGACTTCCGCGAAGCCGCCTCGCGCGCGTTGCCCGGACGCGAGGCCGACAGCTTGATTGATCTCTGCCAGACGACATCCTCGCCGCGAGTCAGCTTCGAGACTGCCGAACCAAAAACCGCATGACGTGGAGAACTCAACATGCGCTACAAAAATAATCTTGGGCCACAAGTCCGGCGTCGCCGTTACGCACTCGGCTGGTCGCAATCAGAGTTTGCCGCCAAGCTGCAGATTGCCGGCTTCGACATCAGTCGGAGCGGAGTCTCGAAGATTGAAGCCCGTCTATCCTATGTGGACGATAAAACGCTGCTCTACCTCGCCGAAGTATTGAGGGTGCCTGTGCAGGATCTCTTCCCAGCGAGAATGCCAGGCAGCCGAATTTATGACTTCATGGAAAAATTGGAAACGACGCGATTCTAATGTGCTCGCCTTCGCCCCTTACGTCCATTAGAACATCTTCACATGCATGGACCTCTTGAATTGTCCGATCGAAGACCGAAATCTCGTGACAATCTGTGACAAACTCCACCGAAACAAAACAACCTCAATGATGACGGAAAACAATTTCCCCTCGTGAACCGCGTCAGATATCGAGGTTTGTGTGGTCCCGAGCGGGTTCAACTCCCCTCGCCTCCAATCCATCTCCAGCATTTGGGACGATGGGTCCAGCGTAGGTGGTCCACGCGTTACCCTTCACTACAACTCCCTTTTCCTGTAGTACCTTGCCGAAGATGCACTCCTACCGCCGCGGCCTTCGCAACCTCTCCTTCGGTATCGTCCTTCTGACCTTCACACGAGGAGGCTCTGCTCAGGCCAATTTCGTCAAAGGCATGACCGTCTCCTGCCAGACTTCCGGCTGGGAATGGGCCACGCCGGAAATGGCGCACACCCTCGACGAGTTAAAGTCGTTAGGCGTGAACAGCGTCTCCATTCATCCCTACGCCCAAATCCGAAACGACGGCCATGTCCGTTTCCACGTGACCGATGACAATCGCGAGGTCACTGTCCCGCTCGACTGGGCCCGCGAGCGCGGGCTTTCCGCCATGCTCATTCCGCACATCGCTTATTGGGGGACAAAGTTCCTCTGGCGCGGCGAGATCAACTTTCAGACGAAGGAGGAATGGGATCGTTTCTTCGACGACTACGAGGTGTGGATCGTGCGGATGGCGCAGCTTGCCGAAGCGCACCGGGCCAGCACTTTTTGCATCGGGCTCGAATTTACCAATGCGCAGAAGTTTGAGCAGCACTGGCGGAAGATCATCGCCGCCGTCCGCGCGGTCTATCATGGGAAGGTTACCTACGGCGGCAACTGGGATAGCTTTCAGGAAGTGAAATTTTGGGATGCGCTCGATTACATCGGCGTCCTCGCCTACTTCCCCCTAACGAAAAGCGTTGACCCCACGGCGAAAGAGATTGTTGCCGCCTGGGAGAAAAGATGCGCGGAGTTGGAGGCGTTTTCCCAAGCTCATGGCGACAAG
>JBBRRL010000546.1:0-1633 GCA_038200775.1 Nitrospirales bacterium | reverse complement strand
GGCTCAACTACAATCACTCTTCCTTCCGCCACTATCCTGACATCGCTGGCGGCTACGGTCACCTGTTCCGCATAGGTTCCCGCGCACACGTGAATGGTAGAGCCAGGGGCGGCGGCCATCACGGCATCCTGGATTGTTTTGTATGTTCCGTCCTTGCAAACAAAGAGTTCGCTAGCCGATAAGACCGGGATCATCACTGAAAACGCAAAAGCGATCACTATGGCGTACCGTTTGTTCATTAGTCGCACTTCTCCCTCAGGTCCTCCGAATCCGTTGTTAACAAAACGACTTAAACTGCGTTTGAGCAAGCGCAGTCAATTGGATGGTTGTTTGAGTCTATGAAAAGAAGTGACCCCGGGTCAATGGTTCTCGCAGGAGAATTAAGGGGTATTACGTATGAGGAGTACGTGGTGGTTTCACACTAGACCGCAACTTACTAAACGACAAAAAACCGGAAGTTGTTCTTTCCTTCTACTTTGACATGGTACATGGCGGAGTCCGCATTGCGCTTGAGAGTGGCGGAGTCTGATCCGTCCTCCGGAAAAACACTAATTCCAATGCTAGGACTGACTTGCGCGACGTGGCTATCGAGTACGAACGGCTCGCGGAAAGCCCCAAGCAGTTTCTCGCCGACGCTCGCCGCAGCGTCTCTGCTGTCAATGTCGTTTAGAATCAGGGTGAATTCGTCGCCACCGATCCGAGCTACCGTATCGCTCCTACGCACATTGTCTTGCAGGCGCTCGGCTATACGCTTTAGGAGTTCATCGCCGGCCGAATGTCCCCACTGATCGTTAACATGCTTAAACCCATCCAGATCAATGAACAGAAGGGCGAATCGGGCGTTCTGCCGAGCTGAAATGGCCAGCGCTTGCTCTAGGCGGTCTTCAAAGAGATAACGGTTCGGCAGCCCGGTTAGGTTATCGTGACGGGCGCGATAGGAAAGCTGGTCGGCAAGTTGACGATGTTCGATCGCTACTGATGCAAGCCGAGCGGCGTACTGCATGCGGGTCGAATCTCTCGAGCTCGGTACTCGGGCCGTCCGATAGCACGAGGCAAGCGTGCCCAATACAGATCCGTTTTCAGAAACGATCGGCACGGATGCGCACGCGCGCACGCCGTGCCTGAGCCCAACCTCCTTCAGGTCTACCCACAGGGGATCGGTCTCGATATCCGCCACCACGACCTCCTTTCCCCAGTACGCGGCCGCCCCGCAGGAACCGGAGATGGGTCCGGCCGGCATCAACTCAATCGCCTGGACAAACTCTTCCGGCAGGCTTGGCGCCGCCCCGCGCTGAAGGTGTCCGCCCCGCAAGAGCAACACGGAATACAGAGTCCCCGGTTCATGGGTTTCGAGCAACCGCACCAGCCCGGAAAGTACGAAATCGAGCGGTTTGTCCTGGACTAGCGTTTCGAGTAGATCCCGAAATCCCCGCTCGAGTGATTCACCCGCGCTTCGCTCGGTGATATCGATCGAGGCCGAGCGAATGCCGACGATCTCTCTTCCGAAAATGAGTCGTTCGACTCAGGCAGCCTTGGGCTTGACGGTAACCTGAAGTCCCAAGCGTTCGAGCTGCCGAATGTGATAGATCTGCGCCTTGTTGCCTTGAATCTTGGCGAAATGACCTGCGCCGAG
>JBBRRL010000545.1:0-1677 GCA_038200775.1 Nitrospirales bacterium | reverse complement strand
GTTCGGGAGTTTCTCTTTGGCAAACGTCCGTACGTTTTTCGCTCGCTGTTTACGCTTGACGGAGACCGCGTGCGTATTCTTCGTATCCGCCGTGCGCAACGCCGGCCTCTCTCCAAGTCGGAATTGCGCAAAGCGATTGAGTCGAATGAGTGAATCGTCAGGGATCTCAACCCTCTGCGCCAGCACACGCCCAATTTCCCTGTGCGAGTTTTCGGCTCCATCAGTGGGCATCCCTGCCGCCAAAGAAGTTGCTGCGATCCACGGCAATCCGCTGGACCTCATCAATCTCCGTCGCGGAAAGCCCCTCATAAACGCTGGCGAGAAGCTGGAGAACCGCCGGCTCCGATGGGTCGTCCACGGTAATTCGCACCCGCTGCCCATCGGCAAAAGCAAAGGACTGCGCCGTCAGCGGGCGGAAGATGCCGTTTTCGTAGATGGCGTCCAGTGAGCGAGTCATGGCAGCTTCCATTAAGCGAGCAGCCGAGTTGCGATTTTGATATTATACCGCGCTGGTGCGCTGCCGCCAACTTTCCTCGGTTTGATGTCACGCACCCGAACTTGCTTCGCGAAGACCTTCAAGGTAAGAATAAGATATGAGTGTCACCGGAATTATCAGCAATGGCGTGGTTGTTCTTCCTGCCGGAATTACCTTCCCGGAGGGAACCGAGGTCGAGGTGATTCCGCGGGAACTGACTCCGGCAGAAGACCCTTTCCTGGCCTTGGCGCTCAAGCTGGCCAAGCCGCGACCCTATCTGCCGGATGATTTCGCGCTCAATCACGGCCATTATGTCAGTGGGGAACCCAAAAAATCGTGAGCGGCGTCTTTGCGGATACGTCCTTCTATCTGGCGCTTCTTCGTGCCGATGATCCGTTGCATTCGAGCGCGGTCAATGAGTTGCGGCGGAATCGGCCAATCGTTACGACCGAGTTTGTCGTTTTGGAATTAGGAAATGCCTGCGCCCGGGCCGTCGATCATGCCGATTTTCTCGCACTCGTCGCCGGGATGCGGGCCAGCGACCGGATTGCCATTGTACCCCTCGATTCCAGCCTGCTCGACCGTGGTCTGGAACTACTTGCCAACCGGCCGGACAAAGACTGGTCGCTGACCGATTGCATTTCCTTTGTGGTCATGGAAGATCATGGCCTTCACGAGGCGTTGACCGGGGACAAGCACTTTGAGCAAGCAGGCTTCGTAACGCTCCTCAAGTGAGATTCCCCGCAGGACATTCGAGCCTAACAAATTCCGCTCCCAAAGCACCAACACGCCCCTGGTGGGAAAGGAACTGCAGGGACGGGCGGAAAGGGTGATCGTGGGGGGAGAGGTGCGGCTGTAAAAGCAGTGGAGAGATTGATTTGGCTGTAATTTTTTGCCATCAACGGGTGAGGACTTGATGATTAACTGGTGGAACTGGCGACCCACCGTAGCGATCCTTGTACGCGCTGGAATTCTTCCTGACGGTGAGCGTGCCGAACGATGCCAAGCCAACGGTTGTGGTGGGCATTTTTCACAATTGGAGGCAGAGAATGCCGCAAGCCTTTTTGAAAATCTACTCGCTGGGATGAATCCCGGCGAGCGTGTTCGATTCGACGGAACGATCACGAACAAACCAAAAGACTACAGCCTGCCGCTTCATGACTGGACGGAGGAAGAGACGTGGGAGCGATACTCGGTGGGTT
>JBBRRL010000544.1:0-1707 GCA_038200775.1 Nitrospirales bacterium | reverse complement strand
GTCGTGAACGCGCCAGTTTCAGCCGTGAAGAGCTCCAGGCGACCTGTGAGCGCTACGGCACAACAGAACTCAAAACTATCCTTATGGACGCCTACGACGATGGAAGCCGTTGATCGCGATCTTAATCTACCGGTGTTCAAAGGGGAGCCCTTGCCGCCTCCGCAGCAAACTATGGAGGAGTGGGCGGCCTGGCTCGAATGGTGTCGCGTTCACTTGGTCGGACTCGAAATCTTCGATGGCTTCGCTCTTGATCCCGCGCGCGCACCTATAGAAGCGCCGTTTACCATCGAGTAAGCATATCCAAAACTCACCGCGTTTGAAACCGCTCTCCCAGCAGTAGGATCACGTGTCCTGCCGACCGTTTGAAGGAAGCAGCCCTACCTACGACGCGCCCATCCAAGCGTCACCGGTGTTTTTTCGCGCCAGGGCGACAACCGATTGATCGATCTCCGGATTATCAGCGGCTAGTTCTCGGACGACCACGTCCGGGATGATTTTCGTCAATTCAATCACTTGCGGAGGAATTCCGCGCAAGTGGCGCAAGGCAACATTGGCGATCGGCAGATCGCGCAGCGCGAGCGCGGTCGTGTAGAGCATGGAGTAAGCGGTCGCGGCGAGGTTCAGCGCGACGGTATCGTCGCGCAGCATGCGCGAGACAGGATGCTTGCGAATCCTGTCGTAAAGGCCGGCCAGCGTGCCTGTCACCGTTGCGACCGCGTCTTTGACAGCTTTTCCGGGACTCCCGCCCAGAGCGGCAGCATGCGTTTCCATATCGCTCAACCGAACCTTCACCGATGCGTGAATCTTTTCGACGAGGCTTTTGATCGCGGGATCCGCTTTAACCCGCTCGTCGTGCATTTGGCCGTGGACCGCGTCATGGATCTCGCGTTCCAGTGCGACCATGTCGTTGAGGTACATCCGAAGGTTGTCGGTATGAGTGGCGGTCATAAGAATAATGTTCACCGAAGCATCGCACCTCAGCCGATTAATGGATTGATGGATTGTGCGATTAGTGGGGAGAGTCACCGCTCCTCGCTACTCTTGCTGCCCGGTTATTGACATTTGCTCGCCGATGAAGGCTCTTTTCCTTACCAATGAATACCCCCCGAATATCTACGGGGGGGCGGGGGTCCACGTTGATTATCTTTCCCGGGCACTGGCCAGGCTGATGCAGATTGAAGTCCGCGCTTACGGGACAGGCCGGCGCGAAGTGAGGATCAATACGCCGTCGTTGAAAGCAACTGGTTACGGGCTCGATACATCGACCTACACGGCGCCGCCCCAGTTGCATTCGGTTTTCGGCGCGGTGCAACGTTGCCTCGATTGGAATACGGACAACATTGACGCTGACATTGTTCATCTCCACACGTGGTACACTCTCTTCGGAGGAATTCTCGCGAAGCTCAACTATTGCATTCCGATTGTCCTCACTGTCCACTCGCTCGAGCCGTTGCGTCCATGGAAACGGGAACAATTGGGCGGCGGCTACGATTTCTCTTCCTGGGTGGAAAAGACGGCGATCGAGATGGCCGATGCGGTCATCGCGGTTTCCCAGGAAACGAGGAACGATATCCTGCGGCTGTTCGAGGTGGAGCCGGGCAAGGTCCACACCATTTACAACGGCATTGATCTCGAAGAATACCAACCAGTCACGACAACCGAGTCACTGCGTAAATACGGGATCGATCCGAACACGCCCTTTGTTCT
>JBBRRL010000543.1:0-1716 GCA_038200775.1 Nitrospirales bacterium | reverse complement strand
GTAGTACCGCTTTGTTTGGCCGGCAACGCCACCAGGCGGGCTGTGACGATGTCTGTTCGTAGGTGAAGACCGGAAGTTTTCGGCGCATCGTCAAACCGACGCGTTTGACGAGTCGCCCGAGGGACTTTCACCCTCAGGCGCTCCCAGAACCGGACGTGAACCTCTCGATTCATACGGCTCCCGATGTTCGGCCGTTGCCGTGGCATAGTGGCCAATGGGCAAAGAGTGTTGGATTCGCGCGGCGCAGCCGATCGAACCAGTCCCTTGCGCCCTTGGTCCAATGGACCATCCGCTTGTATTTGCGGCGAGCCCATCGAGTGACATAGGCATCGATCCTTTTCAGGGTTGGACGCAACTGC
Organism: Nitrospirales bacterium; assembly: GCA_038200775.1. Taxonomy (GTDB): domain Bacteria; phylum Nitrospirota; class Nitrospiria; order Nitrospirales; family NS-4; genus NS-11. Next base: position 1,357 of record JBBRRL010000543.1, on the reverse strand, counting down.
GTCGGATAGAAGTGGCTGTAGTAGTTGATCCAGCCCCGGATGCACGGGTTGTACATCGCGGCCAGATCGCTGAGGGACTTGTCGCTGCGGTGATGAAGCGCCCAGTTCCGGATCTCCCGGCTAATGCGCGTCAATGCCTTTGGGCTGGCAGCAGGCAGGAAGCTGTGTGCGAAGATGCGCCTATCCGGCTTGACCCACATCGTCTTTCGGGCTCGGAACTGGTAGCCCAGAAAATCGAAGTGGATGTCCGGGTGGTCGCCGCGCCGGTTCACATCCTTGCAGTAGACGATCTTCGTCTTCTCAGGATGGAGAACCAGCTTGCAGGCCGCAAAGCGGTCGGCAATCGCACACCAGAGGGCCCGTGCGTCCTCCTCGGTTCTGCAGTGACAGATCACGTCGTCCGCATAGCGCTCGAAGGGGATGTGCGGGAACTCCCGCGCCATCCATTTGTCGAGCGCGTAGTGCAGGAACAGGTTCGCCAGCAGCGGCGAGATCACCCCGCCCTGTGGCGTTCCCGCCTGTCGCGGTACGACCTTGCCATCCTCCATCTGCACGGACGCCTTCAGCCAGCGCTCGATGTAAAGCAGTACCCAAGCACAGTCCGTATGTTGGCGGACCGCCTTGAGCAGAAGCTCCCAGTCGATGCTATCGAAGAAGCCCTTGATGTCGAGATCGAGCACCCAGTCGTAGCGCCAGCAGCGCTCGCGGGCTTTCGCCACAGCATCAATTGCAGACTTGCCGGGCCGATAGCCAAAGGAGTCCGGATGAAACACCGGCTCCAAGATCGGCTCCAGATATCGGCGAGCGACTTCCTGAGCAATGCGGTCGGCGACCGTTGGAATGCCCAACGGCCTGATGCCACCACTTGCTTTCGGAATGTCGACGCGCCGCACCGGCGGGGGGAAGTAGCTCCCTGAGGACATTCGATTCCAGAGCTTGTAGAGGTTGCCCGACAGGTTGGCCTCAAAGTCTTCGATCGATTGTCCGTCTACGCCAGCCGCTCCCTGGTTGGCCTTCACACGCTTTAAGGCTTCCCAGACTTCCCGCTTGGGGATCAGAAACGGCTTTGCCTCGTCCATGGGTTCGTCCTGTCACCAGTTGGCCCATGGCCAAGGTTGAACAACACAGCCCCTTGGCTCCAGCCCCATTACAGGACCTTCAATGCTACTACGGGCTGCTCCGTCCCTGCCCTGCGTGTCGGTACTCTCGCCCTCGCGATTGGCGCCGCTTGTGGCTTGTCCCTTCACGCCGCCCATTGAAGGCGAGCGGCGTGACGCAGTGCAGGTTCTCACGTTCCATACGAAAGCCTGGTCGAGCTTCGCGCCGCCTACATGCCGGATGCCGCTCGGGCCGTATC
>JBBRRL010000542.1:0-1718 GCA_038200775.1 Nitrospirales bacterium | reverse complement strand
GCCCTGACGGCGAAGACTTTATGAACCGAGAGAGAGTCCGTGTGCGCAGTCAGACACAAAATAGGCAATGCGAACCACCGTGGATTACTTCGCACCACGTGGCACAACTCGATCCCTCTCAGACCGGGCATATCGATATCCAGGATCAACAGATCCGGGGACGTTTTGTCTAACGCTTCCCAAAAGGTGAGCGCATCGCGATGCGTGACAACAGTAAATCCTTGCGGTGGAAGAAACACCTCCAGCGCATCAAGGACAACAGGGTCGTCCTCTACCACCAAGATCTTCGCCTTATTGGTTTCTGCATTTTGCAGAAGGTGTGTGGCGAGTTCTACGATCTGATGGGATGACGCCGGTTTCTGGAGAAACGTCTGGCTTGCCCACCTCGGCGCTCCAACCCGATCGGCCAATGAATCCTGGAGAGCCAGTACCACCAGGGGAACCTCCGGCCATCGTGCGGCCACCGTAGCCAGGGTGCGTGCAGGGCTAAGCGAAACGTGCACGTCAATCAAGATAATGGTTGGCCGCATCTCCAGACTCTTCTCAAGGCCGGCGATTGTTGTGTGCTGGACCTGTAATCCCCGAGCCGCCGAATCGACGGCGACGCGCTTCGCCAATTCCGCATCGTCACTAATCATGAGTATGCGCTGGGTAGGTCCGGGGGTCTTTAATCGATTTTCAGCGGCGGACTGGTCAAGGTGAGGCCGGAGGGCAACCACTAACTCGGACAGCCGAAGTGCCTGCTCCGGCTGTACTGGACCATCGCCATGCAGGAGCTGTTCGATCTCACGAGCCAAGTCCGTGCCGAGTGGATAACCGTACGCCCCCAGTGAGCCGGCGAGCTTGTGCGCTTCCCGTTCGGCTTGCCGTCGCAAGCCCAGATCAAGCGCCTCTTCCAGGACGGCAGTGGCAGCCCGCTCAAGCACAGCGATACGCTCGAGCATCGTGCCCTCGAACTGCTCCCACAGTTGTTTCGTCATGGCAGCGAGGCTGACTTCCGTATCGTCCTCAAGCTCATGCGCGGGTACAGAGGCTGCTGCCGCTGCTTGGTCCGAAGGTTTCTTAATGTCCATGCTGTGCGTTCACCTTTTCTCCGTTTCTAACACGCGTTTGGGGCTTTCAGGACTTCCATATACATGGCACACACCATGCAAGCCCAGTTGTTTTCAGCGAGGAAAGACCGCCTGCTTTTCCATACTAGGCTAGTATACCTAGTATATTATTTTTATCAAATTGTTTTGTTCAATAGACCCGCACGATTCACTACGCATCTTCAAGGATGCCTGACCGAGACTTTCATGGAGGACTATGGTATGTTCATTAATATGACCGTTGCCGACCTGCCATCCCGTTGGATGATTCCGATTCAAGGACATCCACGGGAAGTCCTGTTATATGAACATTTGAGATCGAAGCGCCAGTAAAAAGGCCTGAGTGACAATGGCTAGGGTCAGCGCGAGGCGCCCGGCGTCCGCGGATGTCCTCCAGTTGCCAGCATCGAGGGCGTAAATCCACGGCGTTCCATCACCCCCCACTCGGTCCGTCCTTGCAAAAATCTCAGTAGGCCACGCAGTCGCCAGACGACCGTACATTGTCGGTATCCGATTGGCTCCAAGATCGACCACGATAGCAACATCAAGCGATCTCCCGTCGTTTCAGAGCGCCGATAGATAACTTGATCCATTGCCAGCGTCGCCATGGATAGAACCAAGCCATAG
>JBBRRL010000541.1:0-1746 GCA_038200775.1 Nitrospirales bacterium | reverse complement strand
GGCACGAACGGCTTGCCGGTTTGAGGTGGCTTGTGCCTGAATTGAACCCGGCTATAACCCAAACAGAGTTGAGCAAAACCGCCAACCGGTGTTGATGGGTGGTGGACGGGCGGTCGTTGGCACGAGCGGGGTTCGCACGAGCGAGACGCCCGTGATACTGGAGGCTCATGGCGTTTACGCATCTGCATGTTCATACGCATTACAGCCTGCTGGATGGCGCTTGCAAGGTCCCCGAATTGGTCAAGCGCGCCAAGGCATTGGGGATGGATAGCCTGGCGATTACGGACCATGGCTGCATGTTCGGAGTGATTGAGTTCTTCAACGAATGTAAGAAGGAGGGGATTAAGCCGATCCTGGGGATGGAGGCCTACATGGCTCCTACCTCGCGCACCGAACGGCGCGATATCAACGGCGAGGCCGCGTATCATCTTCTGCTGCTGGCCAAGAATTTGGAGGGGTATCAGAATCTCCTGAAGCTCTCGAGCGCTTCTTATATCGATGGATTCTACCGCAAGCCGCGCATCGACAAGGAAATTCTCCAGCAGCACTCCAAGGGGCTCATCGCCACCAGCGCCTGCCTGGGCGGCGAAATTCCCGGCGCCCTGATGAAGCGTGATGGCAAGACGGCGCGCGAGATCGCGGAGGTTTACGCGAAGATCTTTGATCCCGATCACTTCTTCATCGAGATCCAGAAGCAGGGGATCAAGGAGCAGGACGACGTCAATCCGGAATTGGTGGAGATCGCAAAGAAGCTGGGGGTGGGAATCGTCGGCACCAACGACGTTCACTTCATGACCCGCGACGATCACTTCGCGCACGACGTGCTCTGTTGCATCAGCATGGGCCGGCTGGTCGGGGACGAGGGGCGGCTCAAGTATCCGACAGAGCTTTACCTGAAAAGCCCGGCGGAAATGGAAGAGGCGCTGGGAGCCTGGCCGGAGGCGATCTCCAACACGATGCGAATCGCGGCGATGTGCGATTTGCAGATGGATTTTTCGAAGCGGTATGCGCCGGTTTACCGGGTGCCCAAGGAGAAGCTGGAGGAGGGTTCAGGGTTCGGGGTACAGGGTTCAGTGGAAGAAAAGCCCAGGGCTGACGACGAAACTTATATCCGCCAGCTCTGCGAGAAGGGGCTGATCTGGCGGTATGGGACGACCGAGGTGGACAAGGCGATTCGAGACCGCCTGGAATATGAGCTCAAAGTCATCTGCATGAAGCAGTTCTGCTCATACTTTTTGATCGTTTGGGACTTCTGCAATTACGCGCGGGACAATGGCATTCCGGTCGGGGCCAGAGGGTCGGGCGTGGGGACGATGGTGGGATATCTGCTGGGGCTATGCAATGTGGACCCGGTGAAATACAACCTGCTGTTCGAGCGCTTCATGGACCCGAGTCGTAATGAGATGCCGGATATCGATATCGACATCTGCCAGGATGGCCGTGGTCGCGTGATCGACTACGTGCGCAAGAAATACGGGCATGTGGCGCAGATCATCACGTTCGGCACGCTGGCGGCGAAGGCGGCGTGCAAGGACGTCGGGCGGGTGCTGGGGGTGCCGCTGGCGGACATCGACAGGCTGACCAAGCTGATTCCCGGGCTGCCGGGTACGAAGCTCAAGAAAAGCCTTGACGAAGTGCCCGAGCTGAAGGAGATGTACAACGCCAACCCCCAGATCAAGCAAGTGATTGACCTGGCCTTGAAGCTCGAGGGAATGAACCGCAACGCCGGCTGCCACGCCGCCGGCG
>JBBRRL010000540.1:0-1767 GCA_038200775.1 Nitrospirales bacterium | reverse complement strand
CATCCATCCCGCCGTAGCCGTGCGGGACGATGCGGGAGCAAGCCGGAGAATTCCAGCTTTCCTGATTGGCGCGCGAGCCTTCGTGCTGCCCGCGTTCTCTCCGTTTGCGGCGGGCTTCGATGTTTCCGAGGGCCTGCCACCGGGCATCAGAGAACTATGCGGGCCAGGAGGCATCGAAGTCATCGCCGCCACGGGAAATCGCGTCGTAAAGCTGCCAACGCGCCGCCTTTAGCGCAACCACTCGTGGTTACCACGCCGGCAATCGTGCCGGTGCCCCGGCGAGGCTCGCTCGACCCCTACTTCAAATCGTTATGCAGCGCCTGCAAAAAACTGGACAGCGTGGACCGGTCCACGTCGTTCGCCTCGCCCAGCACGAAGTATTTGCCCTTATAGAAAGCCATCCCATCGGCCTGGGGCCATTTCTGCAACACCTCCAGCGCACTGGCGTCGTTACCCATGTCGAACACGCGCACGCGGATACGCCCGTTGCCGCGATACCCTGCGAACAACGCCCGCTTGAGTCCGGCGCGCCGAATCGAATCGGCCACCTCCCCGTTCGCCAGCACGTGCGTTTCCTCCAGAGTCCAGGCTCTCTGCACCTGAATGGGAAGAATCTCTTTCATGGGATCGCTCTTGACGCACGACACGGCCAATAAGGCAGCGAGAACAAGCAGGTAGCGAGGCATTCCAGCCCATGATACAACCGGATGGTGCTTCTTACTCTGTACAACGACACGCCCTCTTCCACAACCATAGCCGAAGCGTTTCAAAGACAAGATATTCTGGAGAAGCTCAAAGTCCTCGACTCGCGGGTGCGCCGCAAAGGTCTGTCCGCTCTCGATCCTTCGCGCAACCCCCTTATCCCGATTGGCATGGAAATCGACGCCAACGGAGCGGTCACCAAGAACGGCTACGGTGTCTTCAACCTTAGTTGGCAGGCAGCCACCCACAAAGAATGGCCCGAGTTGGTCGCGCAGGAATTGGACGAGATCAAGCGCGCCATTCGTGCCGCCCACAAGACGCCTCTCAAGTTTCTGATCTGGGCCGGCATGGGCGGATCGGCTGAAGACAAGTCGATGTACAACGCCATCGGTCTGCTGAAGCGCGGGCCGCGCTGCTATGTGCTCGATTCCACCGATCCTGTGAAGCTCAAGGCCATTCTCGAAGACATGGAGAAGCGCTCTGGAAAGTCTACGGCCGACACGTTGAAGAGCACGCTCGTAGTCGGCATGGCTCTGGGCATGACCTCCTATGAACCTGTGGTGAATCTCGAAAAGTTGTCGGCGCTCTTCGCAAAAGCCAAAGTGGACAGTACCGCCAACTTCATCTATATGACGCTTCCCGACTCGCTGCTCGATCAGTTCGGCAAGCGCCAGGGCTACCGCAAAATCGAATTGCAGCTCGACAACGGAAACAGCACTGCCGGGCGTCACAGCGCTCCCCTCACCCGAGGCAGTCTCTATCCCCTTGGACTCTGTGGCGTGGACCTGAAGGCTTGGGTTGACGCTGCCGTGCTGCCCGACAGCGACATTGAAACAGCGTGGCGTCTTTCGTCGTTCTTGAATACTCAAGCGATGGCCGGCCGGGACAAAGTGACACTGCTGCTGCCCAAGGCATGGGCTGGCGCGGCCCTCTGGACCAAACAGGACTTTGAAGAGAGCCTGGGAAAGCGAGAGGATTTCGGACTCAAGATTGTGATTGACGAGCGGCCGAAACTCGCTAATTACCGCTCGCCGAAAGAAGCCTCACAGGACCGCTGCTTTCTTT
>JBBRRL010000539.1:0-1767 GCA_038200775.1 Nitrospirales bacterium | reverse complement strand
TGGTCGGCTGCTTCCCTTCTCCGTCGCTCCTGATCGCGATAGCGCTGCAACGTATCGCCTATAAAACACTTCGGGACGTCGCCCGCTTCGTGCCAGTCGGTCTTGACGGTTTCCCATACGCTTTTCAGCGAAGCTGGCACAAGCTTTTTATACCAAGGCTCTGGCGGCGGTCGTTCGTCGGTCTGCATCGGCAAACCCTAGCACGGCGGGCGCTGGCCGGTCACGAATTTTTCTTTGGTTTTTTGTATGGCAATAGAGGGTGAGACTTATCCTCAGCCTGTGAATTTGGCGATTACAAGGCCGCTGGTGGCCTTTTGAGGTTCTGCTATGTCTGACAGCCTGAAATTTGCAAAACCCGCTGTACGGGCTTCCTCTGCGAAAGGAAACCGCATCCGGCTGAAGGTGGCCGATGTCATGGAAGCCGTTCAATGGCTGCTGGCGATGCCGGTCGGTGATGGCCTGCTCTCGGCGCAAGTCGCGCAACTGATCGCCGCGCATTTCGATAACGATCTGGACCGGGATAAACAGGCGCTCTGGGATGCGGCGGCGCAATACCTTTCCGTCCGCGAGTTGGAAACCGGCGAAGTCATCACGGCGCTGAAAGCCGCATGGAGCAAAACCGAATATGTACCGTGGCCGCTTCCGAAACGCCTGTGGTCCGTGCGGTTTTTTCCCAAGCCGGTGAAGCCCAAGCCAGTAAAGCAGGACGCGGCGGCAATCACCGATGATGATGTTCGGTTTTGAACTTTCAGCGGTTATGCTGGCAGGGATGGAACCTGAAGGCATGACCCCGGAGGAATTCAGCGCCAACCGGCAATATAACCCGGAATTCGTCTGCTTCCTGATGAAGCGCCTGACATGGCGGGATCTGTTCCGCGCTATTGCGGCTTGCTACTGAATGGGCCTCATGTCCAAAATCTGCCGTGCGGTGGCTGCAATCTCCCGGCGCGACAGCGCGTCTTTAAAATCCTTTTCTTCGTGCATGATCGCGGCCATTGCTTCCACGAGCGCGCCGGTCAGTTGTTTATGCCGGTCCAAGGCGGCGTTCCAATCTTTTCCATCGCCTAGCATCAGTTCGAACGAACGCAGAATGTAAAGCGCTGCCCGCTGTTCCGGGCGAAGCCGCTGCTGCAACCGCGATTCCTCAACCGTGTTGAGGAACGCATAATAACGGGCAAGATCATCCAGCATGCCCCGACTCTCGCACAAACAAGGAAACGCTGTGGCCCTATCATCCGATCACCCACTTTTCGGCCTTAATCATATCCAGCAATCCGATTGAAACTATGCCCATGGCCGTGCAGACGTCAGGAATATTGGGCCGGGTCAACAGGTTGCCGGTCGGCTTCTCGTCTGTGACGATTTTCAGCCCCGCCACTTTTGCGAGGGCAATCACAAACGGGTCGGCGGAAGTCCGCAGCTTTCTTTCACCGACAAGGCGGGGAAACTGCGCCAGCACGTTCGCCGCCTCGATCTGGATTTCATCGTCCAGTTCCCGAAACATGTCGGGCCGCGCTTTCAGCCACATATGCAGATCGTCGGAGCGTTTCTTCGTTTCGTGCAGCACTTCGATGGGAGACACAAGCCGCTTTTTGACAACAAGTTCCTCCATCTTTACCCAGAACGGCGGGAAGTTTTCAATGGGATAGCGCTCCTGCCAAGCGGCAATCAGGGAACTCGTATCGATGCAGTAAATGTCCATCGTGCCGCCCGTCACTCAGCCATTTGAAAGGCTGCGCGTTCAAGGGCGGGAATATGCTTCACCTT
>JBBRRL010000538.1:0-1791 GCA_038200775.1 Nitrospirales bacterium | reverse complement strand
GGTACTCTTACACGAACTGGCCCGGTCCCGGTCTCCCCGGGAACAGGCACCTCGATTCTGGTAGCCGCAGTCATCCATTGCCCCATTTGGAAAGGACCGGACGGATTTGGACCAATACGCAATTCCACGCCGCTGATTTGCTTTATCACCAAACCTTCTGTAGTCAAGGGCGGGATTGTAAAATTCACATCGATGCTGCTTCCCCGCTCAACTGCCCTCAGGTCCACAACAGCTTTCGGAATGCTAAGCGCAGGATAGAGCGGCTCGCCAACATAGCCACAGCCGGTAAAGGATAATAGCGCGGCAAACGCCAGTACAGCTCGATTTGCGCTCATTGACCTTGGTGGGGTAACCGTCTACAGAATGTACCGGCTCAAATCCTGGTCTTTCACGATCTCGGCCAGCTGCTTCCTGACATATACGGCGTCAATCTTCACATTCTTCTTCTTGAGATCGGGGCCTTCGAACGAGACCTCTTCGAGAAGTTTCTCCATGATGGTGTGCAGGCGGCGAGCCCCGATGTTCTCAGCGATTTCGTTCACGCGCGCCGCGAAACCCGCAATGGCTTCCACGGCATCGTCGGTGAACAGCAACTTAATGCCCTCGGTATCCAGAAGCGCCATATACTGCTTGATCAAAGCGTTCTTGGGTTCTTTTAGAATCCGGATGAAATCCTGCTCGGTGAGCGATTTCAACTCCACGCGAATTGGGAACCGGCCCTGCAATTCCGGAATCAGGTCGCTTGGTTTCGAGACGTGAAAAGCCCCGGCCGCCACGAATAGGATGTGGTCGGTGCGAACGAAACCGTGCCGCGTGTTTACGGTGGTGCCTTCCACGATGGGCAGAATGTCACGCTGAACGCCCTCACGGCTGACATCCGGTCCATGGCCCGACTCGCGTCCTGCTATCTTGTCGATCTCATCCAGGAAAATGATGCCGCTGCGCTCCACCCGCTCAAGGGCGAGCCGCGTAACTTGATCCATGTCGATCAGTTTCTGTTCTTCTTCCTGGACCAGGTAATCCAGAGCCTCCGCCACTCGCATCTTGCGCTTACGAGTACGCTGTCCGAACAGGCCTGGCAGGACATCCTTTAGATTGATGTCCATCTCTTCTACACCTGTATTGCTGGACAGTTCGAAGGTCGGTCCGCGTTCCTTGACGTCGATTTCCACCATGCGATCATCCAGCTTGCCCGCCCGCAGACGCTCCCGAAGCTTTTCGCGGGTGCGGTCCGCTGATTCGGAAGTTTCGGCCTGGGGCGGCATTAAAAGATCCAACAGCCGCTCCTCGGCATTGCGCTCCGCCCGTTCCGCAACTTCCTCCAAGCGCTGCTCGCGGACCATGTCGATAGCGATATCAACCAGATCACGGATCATCGCCTCTACATCGCGGCCCACGTAGCCGACTTCCGTGAACTTGCTGGCTTCGACTTTTAGGAACGGTGAGTTCGCCAGCTTGGCAAGCCGCCGGGCGATTTCAGTTTTGCCGACGCCAGTGGGCCCGATCATGAGGATATTCTTGGGCATCACCTCCTCGGCCATTTCCGGTTCCAGCTTTTGACGCCGGATTCGATTGCGCAAGGCGATCGCGACCGCCTTTTTTGCATCTGCTTGACCAATGACGTATTTATCAAGTTCACGAACGATCTCGCGAGGTGTCAGCTCGTCCAGGATCGGGCCCTGATCGTCGGGCTGGCCAGGCAGATAAATCACCACTTCAGAGTTCCTCGAAGTTGACGACTTCATTCGTGTAGATACAGATTTTTCCCGCGATCATCATGGCTTTCTCAGC
>JBBRRL010000537.1:0-1826 GCA_038200775.1 Nitrospirales bacterium | reverse complement strand
TGGAGGCGCTAAAGCGCGCCTTGCGCCGGGGCCGTCCGGAGATCTTTAACAGCGATCAGAGACTTGATAAAGGACTAACCCGGCCACACGGATCGCACCATAATGCAGCGTGATGAAGTTCCTGGCATCATCGGACAATTGCGATGACGGAAGCGGTTACTGTGCGATCCGTGGTGGTACACATATAGTGGTGGCACACATATAACGGAGAGTCTTGACAAGGCTCGTTTGTCCAAATCAATAACGTACATACTGCCAGCCTCGCGAGAATCGTGTACGATTTGAAGTAGTACATGGAAGGAGATCCGTCATGCCCAGATTGGCAGTCCAAGACAACAACCGCATGTCGCTGCGGATTCCGGCCGATGAAAAGGCGGTCCTCTTGCGGGCGGCGGCGCTGAAGAGCACCGACTTGACGGATTTCGTCCGCCAGCATAGCTTGAAAGCCGCCATGGAGATCATTCAGGAAGCTGAACATGTCAATCTCTCCGCGCGTGATAGCCTGCGGGTTCTGGATTTGCTGGAGAACCCACCTGCCCCGAACGCGAAGCTGCTTGCCGCCGCTAAGGCGCTGCCGAAGCGGAAATGAGCATTCCGGCATGGCATGAGGAGCCGATCAGCAAGCGGCATGATCGGGACGCCTTCGACTGCGGTGAAGTGCCGCTGAACGAGTTCTTGCAGCGGCATGCCCGCAAGAGCCACGACCTGGGTGGCGCGAAAACGTTTGTTGCTATCGACGACACCGACAACAAAACCATTCTCGGCTTCTACAGTCTCAGCCCGGCGTCGGTTGAGTATGCCCGTACGCCCGGGATCATGAAACGCGGGCTGGCGCGTTATGACGTGCCCGGCTTCCGTCTGGCCCGGCTGGGCGTAAGCCGCAAATTACAGGGGCAAGCGCTTGGCGGGCAACTCCTTCTTGCGGCTGGAAGGCGATGCCTGCTGGCGGCGGCGGAAGTTGGTAGTGTTGTGCTGCTCATCGATGCAAAGAATGAAAATGTGGCGGGATGGTATGCCCGTTACGGGGCGGTACCGCTGGAAGATGCACCGCTCACCTTGATGCTGCCATTAGCGACGATAGAGACCGCGTTGAAAACAGTCAGGAAATACTGATCGTGGCCTTAGAGTGCTCAGGGATCATCCGTTCTTGAGTACTTGCGCTTGGCCGACGCGGCCGCGCTATTCGACAGCGACCTGAGCGCGAGGTTCCGTCCGGGGTGGACGGCTTGCCGGGTCTACGATATCAGCGGGCGGCACTGCGGTAGTGTAATCCGCGTTTGTCCGACGATTTCAAGAAATTACCCCCGCTCGTCCGGGCGGCCTCCGAACCAATTCCACTGGTTCGGTTCCCTGGCCCGCCAACACGCCAGTGCGACTGCGAGTACCAGATCGTCATGCGGTCCCTCGCGCCCGCTTCCATACGAATCGTGGCCGGATGCCGACATCTTTACCCGCATGCCCATCAGTTCCTTGAGCAAAACTTCTGTCTCGGGCAGTCCTTTTGCAATCCGAAGTTGTCCCGCATCGAACAATATCTGCAAACCGACAATCAGGTCGCGTTTCGGCACATTGCGATCTGCGCTCCGGTGACCGGTCCCGGTTTTTGCTCCGGTGATCCCCACCGCCACAATACTGCAATCGATTCTCGCGGCACGCAGCAAATCCACTACGGGAGCGCCCACGCCTGTCGCATCCACCACCAGCGTTCGCCGTTCGCCTAACGCCGGGTCCATCACTACCTCACGGATGCGTTCTACGATGGCCGGATACGGGGTCCTGAGCTTCACCCTTTCCAGGTAGCGCAGTTCGAAGCGAGTTTCCCTTTT
>JBBRRL010000536.1:0-1837 GCA_038200775.1 Nitrospirales bacterium | reverse complement strand
ACCTTAAGGACGCTAACCGCGCGCAGGTAGCGGACATTCCGAACAAGCTTCGTCAACTCGGTTACGACCTTGCGCCTGGTCACGGCCTTGCCGCGTCGGAAATAAAGAAGACGGACGCGCAAATCGAAGAGTTATCCATTCGCGAGCACGATCGTTGGATGAAGGACCGGATTCGCCATGGGTGGACGTTCGCGCCGGTGCGCGATAATCTGCGGAAGCTCAACCCGCTTTTGGTGCCATGGGAGGAGTTGTCCGAAGTGGAGAAGGAAAAAGACCGCGATACCATCCGCAACATTCCCCGCCTGATCCAGAAGGCAGGGTTCCGCGTCAGGAAGCTCTCGGATTCTACCTGACCAGCTGTCCCCTCATCATTTATGGGATGCGGTGCGTTGCGTTGCGCACAGAAATAGTCACAGATGCTTCGCATTCGCTCAGGATGACATGCTCATGGGTACGCCGGAGGGCGAAGCGCCGCTGATTCTCTGGAGCCGGCGCGCCATCGCGCCGGAGAGGGAAGCGCCGCCCACTCCCAACGGCCTGAGGGCAGGCCGTCTCCATTTCTCGCGTCGCGCCGATATAGCTTGTCCTCATACGAGGAATAGTCAGAAATCCTTCGCGTCCGCTCAGGATGACATTCGTGATGGTTTATGAGAGAGAACGCTGCTTGAGGACATCTTCCAAGGAGCGGCGGCCTCCAGACCGCCGTCGTTTTGGGAGGGCGGTTTGGAAAGCGCCCCTCCTTGATTGAAGAGAGTAACTAGTTCTGCTTAACGCGCGAGCAAGTAGATCGCGCTTAAGGCGAGCAGAAAATAGGGAACCAGGACGGCAGCTCCGGCATACTCCTTGGCCACACGCTGACCGAAGAAGAGCGCGATAAGCGAAACGGCGGATACCACCGCGCCGTAGAAGGCGAAGGTGGTATCGTGCTTGAGAGCTATCAGAGCGCAGCCGACCGCGCTCAATGCCCCAGCAAGCAGCTCCAGGATCGTAATCACGGTAACCATCGGGGAAACACCTCTCGCGAGGGGACTCTTCGAGAAGTGTCCCTTCAACCATTCAAGGTTCCCCCGGCGATCCACCACCTTGTCGATGCCCGACTGGAGGAAGAGGATGGCGAGGAAGGCCGAGACCAGGAGTTGGATCAGGTAGCTCGCGCCCTCAGGCGTGTGAAGACTTGGCATTCCGCGTCAGGTCGGAGGGCGCGTGGCGCCGATCAATCCTTCATGCCCAAAAGAGTCTGGATCTCTTTCAGCGCCTTTTTGCGCGCCTTATCGTACGCCTTGGCATCGGAGTCATCGCCGCTCTTAACGAACGACTTCAAAGCCTGGGTCTCTTCCATGACGAGATCGAGGACTTCCATGGTATTGCGAACAAACTGCGCGTCGTTCTTACTCAGGACTTCCGCGGCCGAGAGTTTACCCATCTGCTCTTTCATTCCTTCGGTGATCTTGATGTAGGTCGTGACGAAATTAGTGGCTTCGCCCGATTTGTAGGTCTTGGCCACGAAGGCATCGGCCAGCGTTCCGACTGCCATGTGGGTGAGAAGAACGGCCTGGCCGGTGGTGTAGCCAAGCGTGTTCAAAATCGCAGTGTCGTCTTCGGCGCCATAAACAGGCGCGCTGGCGAACATTAACACGGGCACTAAAAGAAGAAGGAATTTCGATTTCATGATCAGCACTTATGGGGACGCCTCGCGTGGCTGTCAAGCGTCGAACAGTTGCAACTGCACCGGCAGCTTTTTTGGCCGCTCCGTAGCGCTGCGGGGCGCAAGCAGGTCTCGCAGCCCGGAGTGGCGTTCCGCGCGCCGCGCCACAGCGCTGGTCAGGACCGTTTCGTT
>JBBRRL010000535.1:0-1847 GCA_038200775.1 Nitrospirales bacterium | reverse complement strand
GACCCGTTCCCCTCTGATCTTCAGTCTATTCTCCCGTTCTCATGAGCACTCTCCTTGAACGATTGCAGTACGGATTTGACCGCGATTCGCGGCGGACGTGGCGCAAGCGCAGCCTGACGACCGGGGAGGACAATCACTACGGCTACGACGGCTTGAGCCACGTGGCGAATGCGGCACGGGGGAATTTGAACCAGAACGCCACGGCGATTGGGGCGGTGCCCGCACAGGCGGAGGCATGGGACTACGACCCGACGGGGAACTGGCGGGGCTACCGGGTCGAAGACAACGGTGCGGTGACTCTTGAGCAGCATCGGGTGCATGACAAAGGCAACCGGCTGACGCAGATCGAGGAGGAAGCGCAAGCGATTCTTTTGGATCGGGCGGGCCGGATGCGGCAAGTGTCCCCGGACGCGACCGGCGACTGGGATCAAGCCCTTGAAATCACGTGGGATGCATGGAGCCGGCCGGTGCAGGTCAAGCGGGGCAGTGACGGAGAGGTCTTGGGCAGCTACGCCTACGATGGGCTGACCCGGAGGGTCACGCAGAGCGTCGGCAGCACCACGACGCATACCTACTACTCGGATGCCTGGCGGCCCTTGGAGGAGAGGCTTGACAGCCAGACGACAGCCGCGCGGCAGTATTACTGGGGAGCGCGCCATCGGGACGATCTGGTGCGGCGGGACCGGGCGACGACCGGTGGGGGTTCGCTTGATGAAACGCGCTACGTGCTCATGGACTACTTCAGTCCGGCGGCAATCACCGACGCGAGCGGCAACGTCACCGAGCGCTACAGCTTCAGCGCTTTTGGCATCAGAAGAATCCTCAACCCGGACTTCACGCCGCGCACCGACAGCGAATGCGCCTTCGACTTTGCCTTCCAGGGACAGTTCCTCGATTCTGAAAGCGGGTTCCTTAATTACGGCTACCGATACTATTCACCGCAGCTCGGCAGGTGGCTATGCAAAGACCCGGCAGGAGAAAGTGGGGGATTGAATCTATACGATCAGGTTAATAACGCTCCGGTGAACGCGGTCGATTATCTGGGCCTCGCCTTTTCCATCGGTGAAGGAATTAATCCGGGACTTGATGACCTTTCGAAGTCACTCTTGGGTCCGGATGCTCCAAACTCAGGACTCGATAACCTTACGAAATCGCTTCTTGGCCCTTGCGGGTGTGACATCGGTGGGGACATCCCGTCATTCATTCCACCCCCACCTCCGCCTCCTGTTAACCCTCCGCCGAAGGCGACCAAGCCATTCACGCCATCCCAGCGAACCGGAGGACATTTCAGAAGAGGCGGCGACGGTGTTGGACTCACCGTTGATGAAGCAATTGCCAAGTCGACATTCTGGCAAGCACTTACTGGAAGTGCCGGCAGGAATGTTGACCAAACGCAACGATATATCGATACCAAACAACTAGGAACGATAGATCTGCAACATGTTGTTAGCGCAGCTATCGGTCCACCCGGAGCTCCGACCGTTGGTGGTCTGATGGTCGAAATTAACCAGATGCTTCACAGAGATCCTTCTGCCTTTAAAACCGAGGATATCATCTCAAATGTCCTCGGTGGGGTCGCTAGAGACTACGCAAACGAGAGACGCACCTCTATCGGTCGGGAAGTTGGCAATATTATCAATAATGCAGGGCCGCAAGGAATTCCATATGGACGATCTTATTAGAAAGACAGCTAGATGGATTGTGCTTCTTGCATCGTTGGCTTTTATTGTGCCATTTCGAAGTGAGCCGGATGACCAAATGGAGTTGTACAGTATAGTGATTTCTATTTTAATGGCGGTGCTCGCCGTCGATATGCTACTACTCATTGTTGGCATACCTAGAAAACG
>JBBRRL010000534.1:0-1853 GCA_038200775.1 Nitrospirales bacterium | reverse complement strand
GACGGCACAGGGAGTGTTGATCTGTTGCAGCACGTCATCTACAAAGACGCACGGACTGGGTACGAGGGCGACATTACAGCTTCAGGGTTCATTATTAATATCGCAATCAAGGATTTAAACGCGAAATTCAAAGAGCACGATTATTATATTTTTGTGAAGAAAGCGCCAAAGGCGCTAACGAACCCTGTGGTACAGCCAGGCAAAATGACAGAATCGGACCAGGAAGAGAGGAAGGCGTTAATCGGTAAGTTCTCCGATTAACGACGGACAGCCACGTGCTTGTGGCTGGTAGGAGCGAACAACTACGGCAATAATCAGGAGTCTAACATGCACTATCCGCTCAGACTGCGCTTGCCTATTATCATCCTCATCACAGCGTCACTGAGATGCTTGGGCCATTCCGTTACGGCGGTCCAGGGTAGCGAATTTAGTTTGCATGCCAAGGTTCACGAAGCGATTGCTGGAGGTCCTGTAATCATCGAGGTCATCTACCACTATACGGGAAAAGAACGTGTCGAGATTAGAATCCCTGGAGAAGTACCAACCTTATACGCCGAAGCGAAAATCCCCTCACACTGGGAGGAGCAAGGCAGCAGGGGCTACCTCTTGCTTGGACCTGAAAAATGCGTGAAGTCGCTTCAGCCAGGAGAGCAATGGTCTGAATTCATGTATCTCCATCGCGACTACTCCAACATTACGGCTGGGCGGGAACACATAGCATTCACATGGGAAGTGCGCTCCAGTGGCCGCAACGAAAAAGTGATTGCGTGTCCAACCATCATTCTTGAGTTGGATATTTTGCCAGCTAAAACGAAGCACCTAGTGGCCATGCGCGATCGTGTTGAGCGGATATTTACGCAACCTAACTTGAGTGAGGATCAACGAACGTTCGTCGCCAACCATATTGTCGGCACCCATCATCCCGAACTGGAGCCTTTGGCATGGATGATGCTTGAAGCCCCTGATGGAGGCTATCCGGTTTATCGGTTGGCCGACTTCGTCTACCGGAGTACGAAATTCCCTGAGCAGGCCACTGACCGCCTAGTAAAATTGGCATGCGGACCGAAATGGGAAACAACACGAGATTTGTTCAGGTTTTGGAGATACCACAGGCCGGGCACCTCAACTGAGGCTCAGCGTCTACTTCATCTTTATCCCGTTACAATAACCACTGAGCAGATCAGACCGATCCAATTTGCGACCAGAATATGGACTAACGTCATGGCCTATTTAATCTTTCCGACTCAGCATGATGCTGGGGATGAGAAACGGCTTTTAGCCCGTGTCCGCGACCTCAACATCGCTCTGCCTGGCGTCGAGTTTGTCAAACTGCTACGGCGCCTCGATGATGAAACCTTTGAGGAACGCGAGAAAGCTTCGGCCGAACTAGAAGCTACGGGTGAGCGCGTCGAAGAGCAACTACGCCGCTGCCTGAGTCAGAATCTGTCTGCGGAGGCGGCGCGGCGGGTGCGGGCGGTCCTCGACAAACTGAAGGATGCCAAACAGCCGCAGGATTGTATCGACACGCTAGCCTATCTCAAAAACCTCGACACGCCCGAAGCGCAAAAGGTGCTGGAAGCTCTCGCCGAGGGCACCGCGAAGACCTGGCTGCGAAAAGAGGCCCAGGCGATTCTCGCCGAGAAGAAAAAGCGGTCGTCGCCGTGACGGGGCAAGGCGATCCTCGAACCGCTCCAGGCAGGGCCGGCTTCGGGGTGTATTTCGAGTGGAACGAATCGGACGACGCATCAGCAGGGAGAGGAAGTTGCGCATCGACACTCTCCGGATCAGCCCAGCAGCGAGCGGCAGGCTGATGGTGCGAGTCATCCGTTGCACGTAACCCCTGTCGTCCCTGG
>JBBRRL010000533.1:0-1877 GCA_038200775.1 Nitrospirales bacterium | reverse complement strand
CGCCAATGCCCGCGCGGCTGCCGTGCTTACTTCCTTGCTGAGTCGTTCGCCGTGCTTCAGCCAGCCTTGGAAATTGCCTGGAGACGTCTCCACGATGACTGCGGGATTGAAGCCCCCCTGCCTCATCTCCGAAATTGCAGCTGTCGTCAGATCATCGACCATGCTCAGATCATGCTCGCCCTTGGGCCGGATGTAGATGTTCCGTCCTTCGCGATTCTGGTGGCGCAACCACGGTACGGATTTAACGATCGCTCCGGCGTCCCAAACACGCGTGATCATGACCGATTCGCCTGCTCCGGCATTTGAGTTGTAAAGCCCTACTTCAAAAAGTTCGGAACCCATCGCCGCGACTTGTTGCTCGACTGCGGCTGCGGTCTTACCGGCTGCCCCATTTGATTGACGCCAACTCTCAGTAGAACCATTCATCCTACGGTACAGTCCCTAATGAAAAGGAAACGGAGGTGAGTATCCGGGACAGACTCTTGGTTTTATAATGCCGGGGCCGCCACCGGGGTCCTCAGCAGGCGCGCCAACCCTGCGCGACTTTGCGCGATTTGGGATCGGCCTTGACCCAATGTCCTGTTTGCCGACTACGCTGACAAGTGAGCATATTTTGGGGGCGGAACCCTCGTTCGTGTGTCCAAAACGTCAGGAAGCGTTCGTAAGGAGTTGCCCCCCTGCCTGGCAAGCAGGTGCGCGGCGGCGGACGGACGCCGGTACTGCTCGCCAGGTTCGCATGTCCGATTAAACTACTCGACGTTTGTGACGCGCGCTTTGCCGCCGTGATGGATGAATATGAGCCGCGTTCCACCAATGTTTCTACGTTGCAAGGGCTCGCACTGTCAACCGCCGAGCAAATGGAGTTCATCTCAGTTCTGTCCGGCGACCTTTATCGCCTTGGCCGGGTCTGTCGACCGGTTCTTCAGCGTCTTGACGAAGCATTGTCTGCCGGTGGAGCGTCATACGACAACCTCATATCCATTGAGCATGTACTCCGCAGACTGTTATTGACGACAGCACGTGGGCGACGCTATTTTCAGATGTGACAGAGCGTGCTGAGTGGACGCACCGACTAGCGAATCTTGTGTTTCTCACTCGACGCATAAACACTCGGGCTTCGAACTGGGATTTCGACAGGAAAAAGAAGGAATACTTCGCTTCGAAGGACGGCACCTCTCCATTCCCACTCACGCAAGGTGTTTTGCAGGCGGCTCAGTGGACCGGCGAACATTTACAAAAAAGACAAGAACAGTTGCTGGGAACGCTTCAGAAAACCTGGAAACTTACCGCCTGATTACGCGCTTTGGTCCCGACTGCATAGAGCTCACGAAGGTCAAGGTCGAACATAACTTTCATGCCTCGGACGAGGTAGTCCGACTGTCGATCCGCTCAATTGGAATCAACGAGTCTCCGAGCGTTTGTGGCCAGAGTGAGATGGAACGTAGACTCCGGGGACTATTTCAGAATGGACACGACACCGTCAGGTACTTGGTATCTCTTGGCTAATCGGTCGCGCCTTAAACTATTTATTGATCCGCGATCAGAAATATTCGTGGTCGGAAACAATTAGGAATGATAGCGCTGGGGCGAGATTGGATACACTCGCTACTCCGTAATCTTCACTGGCGAGAGCTTGCCCGATGGCGCTCAGGCCGATGCGGTTTACATCCCATGTAGATAGGTTCAACAGCGCGTCGCCAGCCGCCGATCGGAAGGCTCTGGTGCAAACTCGCGGAGTGTCGGATAATCACGGGAATGACTTCAGCGGCATCCGCTGCCGATCTGTTCAAGGGTCGGCAGTTCGATCTAGAAATCATCGTTTTATGCGTTCGATGGTATCTGCGGTACAAGCTGAGCACACGTGACCTCGTGGAAAT
>JBBRRL010000532.1:0-1877 GCA_038200775.1 Nitrospirales bacterium | reverse complement strand
GGATTAAGGGAGGTCATCGGATCTTGAAACACCATCGCTATTTCGCCGCCTCGAATCGCACGAAGTCGCCGAGGCGCTACGTCTGTCAGTTCTTCACCTAATAGGGAGATTGAACCAGATAATTCGGCGACGCGATCCCTGGGCAGCAGTCGGAGAATGGTGAGGGCAGTTACCGTCTTGCCTGAGCCGGACTCTCCTACAATCCCAACGACTTCGCCTTGCTCAACCCCGAACGAAATACCGTTTACAGCATTCACAATCCCACTGTCACTTCGGAGACGGACAATCAGGTTTTCAACTTCCAGCAACACTGGGGCAGCCTCTACTCGGGTACATCGACAGGTGCTCCCTTAAGCGCAGACTCGTAGAGCGCCAAGTTGATAGCAAGAGCCTGCCGACCGTCCCACCCGGTAACCGCCGGCTCCCTATTCTCTTCAATTGAGGATAAAAAATCTTCGATTTCCGATTCGAAATGTTCTGGCGCAGCGAAACGTTGAGAATAAGCAGTCTTGGCGCTGACGCAATCTAATGCGCCGCCTGTCGTGATCTCAAGCGCGCCATGCGTGCCAAATAGTTCCGTCCGCCATTCGCCCAAGCGCCCGTACGGAGGAGAATTCTCGCTGATGGTCGCAAACCCGCCCTTCCGGAAGTGTAAGATCGCGGCAACACCATCCTCCACATCAACATCATGCGCGTACGTGGCAGTAGTCGCGTAGACCCGCTTCACCTCGTCGTCAAATAACCAACGCATCCGGTCGAGGGCATGAATTCCAGTCCAAATAAGAATTCCTCCTCCTGCAACTTCTTTATCCCACACCCACGGGGGTGGATAAGGGCCACCGAGTGTGCATAATCGATCAAGAGCCGTTGCCAGGGTGCCGAGAGCGCCCGACCGAATTAGTCGAGCTGCTTCTTGGAACTCGGGGCGGAAGCGATGCACGAAACCCACGGACAATTTTAGCCCGCGTCTATTGAACTCTTCGATGAGACTGTCTGCCTCTTGCAAAGTCAGAGCGATAGGCTTCTCCATGAGTACGTGGACTCCACTTTCCGCACATGACATCCCCACCTGGTAATGCAGGTTGTGTGGGAGGCACACGCTTAAAGCATCGAGTCGCTCCGCGCTTAGCATGTCGCCCACATTTGCGTAGAGGCGCGCTCCATACCGTGCGGCCATCTCTTCGCCTCGGCGCTGGTTGATGTCAACAATCGCCGCTATCTCGCATCGAGAGGAGCGGTCGTATCCACGCAGGTGATCCTCTCCGACCATTCCACTTCCGATAACCCCTACCGCCAATTTCGATGAGCTCAAGCGGGCACCTCCGGGGATGTACCTCGGGATGTAGATCTGCCTCTGGATGAAGTGGCAACCGCAGAAGACAACGCAGATACTCCGTCTAGCGTCGGCGCGACGAACCTTCCCCAACCTGCTTCCGCTTCCAGCTGCCCATGATCGAAAACGACGCGACCACGGGCGATTGTGGTCCTAACCGTTCCGGAGAACCGCATCCCCTCGAACATTCGGCCGGCCTCTCTAGAGCGCGTAAACCATTGGCTCGTATCAACGATTGTTGCTGCGTGCGGATCATAGATCACGAGATCAGCATCTGCACCTGGTTCGAGGGATCCTTTGAACGGTCCCAAGTTGTAGACCCCCGCCGGGCCGCTCGTGAGCAGCTGGACTGCACGACTGAGGCGCACACCGCGTGACCGTGCTTCAGCAAGGAACAGGGGTGCAAAGATTTCCTCCAGCGGAATGCCGGGAAGTGCGGCCCTGAATCCGCCACTCGTCTTATCCTGTTCCCTGAACGGAGCATGATCGCTGCACACGATGTCCAGCGTCCCGTCTTCAACCGCATCCCAGAGCAAATCGCAGT
>JBBRRL010000531.1:0-1887 GCA_038200775.1 Nitrospirales bacterium | reverse complement strand
TGATAGGGTTCATGTTTCGGCAGTTTCGGCATTCCCGAAACACGCATAGGGGCCGTTTGGAAGATAAGCGACCGGCGTCTGGCCGCGATGGAAGCAGACCCGACACTGTGTGCCCCACGCGAAGGGTTTCAGCGCCACCGCGAGCACCACGTAATAGACGGCACGGAACACCGCTCCAGCGGAGTGAGTGACCAACGGAACAACACCTGCTTGACGAGTTCCCTGCGTCGGCGGCGGAATCTACTCCTGAACACTCCACACGTAGTAACAGTCGCGGCACATGAAGAACGACTCGCTCAGCCGTTCGCTCGTGAGCGTGAGTTCGCGCGAACCGCAGACCGGGCAATCTCCTGCCAGTATCCGACTGCGATTGTTTGCAATACGCGTTGAGAACGTCGTCTGTCGTATTTGGGGTCGGTTTCGGAGTTCGCCTTCCATGAACAGACCGACGCTGCAGAAAGGGTGCCGACGCCCAGGTACCTGACGGGAAACGTGAGAACAACGCGCTGATCGTGGACGGGGGTGACCAGGGTGGCGGTTCCGGTTCATCCTTGCTCCGCCGTGCCCTACCGGGGTCCGCATGGCCGAAAAAGAAAAGAAACAAATTCCTTTTTTGTCCGGCGAGTATCGGGGTATCGCTGGCGCGTCAGCCGCCGCGCCTGCATGTCAGAAGGGATCGACGACAGGATGTGGAAACCAAACGACGTGGGCGGCCGTGGATCTGTCCTTTGTGACGTCAACCGGGTTCGATGAATGACTTCCGGCGAGGCGTCGGCGTAATCGCCTTCAATTGGAAGCGCTCTGACCACCGCGCGGTCGAACATTCAGCGTCGCCGCACCCACGATCGTGAAACATCTTCCAAGACGGATCGGCCGGGTCAATATGGAGCACCGCCTCGGTCAGGCGCAGGCGGCCGTCGCACTCAGTGGCAATATTCCGTCCCGCCCTTCCCCCCACCAAGCACTGGCAAGAGGTAGTCACTGTCTCATCCGTATCAGGGCGAGATTCGGCGTCAGCGGCACACGGCAACGGACTTATGCAGACTCGGGTGAGATTAAAAAGAATGAAAATCTTGTTCACGACCCATCAATATTCAAATGTTACATCTGTGACGTCAGATCGACAGTTCGAGTCTCGGCTTTGCGGGCTATTCTCGGATCGTTGGAGGCCATATGAGTGAAAGAGTCGAGGATCTAGCGAGCCAAGTGGACGACGCGATAGAGGCCGTCGAGGAGTTAGAGGGTGACCCGGGAGACATCAAAAAGAAAAAGATCGATAAGGTCAAAGGTGCGCTTGACAACGCAAAGAAGACAGTTGATGAAATGGAAGATGCCCAAGACTGAAATAGTAGCAGTCGTCGTATCAAACCCGAACCACTCCCTTATCAGATGATCATTTTGTCAGGGCGCTGCATCGTGTAAAGGCGGCTTGCGCTGTAGCGTTGGCGATGAGCAGATGCCTTGTAATTCGGTCAACGCGATGAGTTGCGCTCTCGTTTGCGTGGGGTGGCGCTTCAAGAAGACCGAACTACTGGCGGAGCTATTGCACCGGCCGGACTGGCGTGACGATCGGCATTGTGCCGGGTTACGCGCCCAGGAGGATGAAATGTCCAAAATCGATGACGCCGCCGACAAAGTGAAGAATGCGACCGACAAGGCCGCGCAGGGGACGAAAGACGCGGCGAAGACGGCCGGAGAAAAAATCAAGAACGCGGGGGACCAAATCAAGAAGCAGGGTCGTTAAGGTCCGCGCAGGTAGGATGACGCCCGATCGTTCTACCTGTTTTTATTCCGACCCAACGATGGAGCCGTGAGTCGAGCTGGAGAGGCGTATTGTCCCAGTGCTCGGCCCCAGGCCGCTGATCACGCCGCGCGCTGGTAATAGTT
>JBBRRL010000530.1:0-1915 GCA_038200775.1 Nitrospirales bacterium | reverse complement strand
GTTGATAAACTGCACTATGTGTGGGTCCACCGCTTCTTCGCGGGTCAGACGGACACAGATCCGTTCGGCACGACGACACACCGTGCGGGCAAAGTGTAGCAAGCTCGACACTTTTCCGCCGCCTGGGAGGATAAACTCCTTAAGCGGACTCAAGACTGTCTGGCATTCGTCCATGAGATCTTCCAGCCGACTCACATCCTCGTGCGTAATTGTAGGCATGTGCGCAAAGGTTTGCCCCGCCGCGGTAGCCAGGATCCCGCCGACGTCGAAAAGTTTGTGCTGCATCCAAAGTAGCTCACTCGAAAGCCGCTGCGTGTGTTGGTGCGTTTGAGGAAGATCCGCAGTGGCTGCATGTGCCACTCCTAGAGCGGCGTTCAGCTCGTCCACCGCGCCGTAAGCTTCCACTCGCAGGCTGTCCTTCCAGACCTGCTGCCCTCCGGCAAGCCGTGTCTGTCCCGCATCGCCGGTACGCGTGTAGACTTTTGTGATACGCATTGGGAACTCCCTTCCGTTACGCGGACTCGATCATCGAACGCTGCTGCTCCTAGCCTTGCCAACTGCGTGCAAAATCAAGCCGGCCAACTCAGGATTGCTCGCAAAGTGCAAATGCGTGTACAAGGCAACAGTATTGTCTTTGATTAACCCATCCCGACCTCGATGCTTGCCTTGCGCGTCGGACATCGTGCAGCCATACTCGGGCACGCATGGCATCGATAGAGAAGAATAATGGAATTCGTGGCCGCGCGCCCTGGTGCCCGGTTCTCCCAACAGGCATGGTCTGTCAACTTCAACCTCTCGATAACCGAACATCATCGATGTTCGGTTCATTACCGCTTCCCCCGCAAACAGACCGACCATTTCATGTGAGCGTCCCTCAAAGTCTCGAATGACTTCCATGAGATACATCATGCCACCACATTCGGCATAGATCGCCCCGCCGTTCGCCGCATACCTGTGAATCGCAAGGCGCATGTGGCGATTGCGAGACAGTCGTTCGGCGTAGAGCTCCGGGTAGCCACCGCCAAGATACAGGAGATCCATATCCGGCAGCGCCTCATCCTGTATAGGCGAAAATCGTACGAGCTTGGCGCCTGCTGCCTGCAGCAACTCAAGGTTTTCTGGATAATAAAAACAAAAGGCCGGATCATAGGCGATCCCCACACGAAAAGACCGGGCGGCCGCTGCTGGGACAGGCGCAACATCATACTGGAGAGCGCAGGCCCCATGAGCCAAACCTATCACCTTGTCCAAATCAAGCCGCCGTCCTGCTTCTGCCAAGTGACCATGAAGAGAGGAGCCACCGTGCTCCAGAGCTGTCACAAGCCCCAGATGGCGATCAGGAATGGTAAGCGCTGCATCTGGTTTCAGATACCCTAGGACCGCCAGGCTGGTCTCCGATTCAATTGTCTCTTTGAGCAGGCAGTAATGCCCCTCCGCCTTGATTCGGTTGAAGATCACACCGGCAACCTGAAGCGCCGGATCAAATTTCGCATACCCGAGCGCCATGGCCGCGGCGGAGCGAGCCATCGCACTCCCGTCAATGACAAGGACAACGGGACATTTAAGGAGCTTTGCGGCCTCCGCCGTGCTCCCGATCTCATTGGTGGGTGAGCTACCGTCAAACAGTCCCATGACGCCTTCGACGATAGAGACTTCGGCGTCCGCCGCGGCTTTGAGAAAAATCTCGCGACTGACGGTGGGGCCAAGCATCCAGCCATCGAGATTGCGCGACGGCCGACCGCAGACAGCCGTATGATGGCCGGTGTCAATAAAATCGGGCCCCACCTTGAACGGCTGCACCCGCAGACCTCGTTCCTTCAGAGCGGCCATCAGCGCCAGCGTGACGGTGGTCTTGCCGACGCCGCTATGCGTGCCCGCGATCACAAGCCGTGGATAGTTCATTAATCCACTCATC
>JBBRRL010000529.1:0-1918 GCA_038200775.1 Nitrospirales bacterium | reverse complement strand
TGACGGGTGCCGCCGCATTGTCGCCCGCCGGGCCTTTCTTCTCCGCAATCTTGCCGCGGCGATCCAGAAAACGCTGGAGCAAACCCCCAAGACGCCCGCCGTCATTCGCTCCCGCATCCGGCGTCTCCTTTGCCGCAGTCGTCTTCGCATCGCCGGCCTTTTGCTGCATCGCTGTGAGCACCTGCCGCGCTTCGTCGGGCGTGATGACGCCATCCTTGTTCAGATCAAATCTCGCGAACGTCTCCGCGTTCGGCAATTCGTCCGGCGTTACCTTTCCATCGCCATTCTTGTCGGCCCATTTGAATATCTCGTCGGGCGTCCCACCCTTCGGCGGCCCGTCTGCGCGGGACGCAGGGAAGGACAGAGCGAGGAAGACCGGGATCAGGCGCGCCAGAGCATGGGAGAGTTTGTTCATGGGTAAAATGCGAAATGGGGTGACTGGAACACCAAAGGGATGCCCAAGTTGCTGCACCTGCCAGACGAAGGAATCGGACCGGAGATTACACCAAACGTTTATGGCGTGCGAGCTTCCTATTCCTTTTCTCAGCCTGCATCCATGCGCATCCGCAGGCAGGAGGCCTGCAATCCGCACAGCCTGGGAGGCTGTGTTCCGATGCCGGATAGCCTCCCCGCTCCCGGCATGGTCACCCGAACCAATCGGCCACCTCGGCGATTTGCAGTTCGTCGAGGCGGTGGACGATGCGGTCGGCGTGGCCGGTGAGGGCGGCGGCGGTGTTCGTCGTGGCGACAGCGACGGCCTTCATACCGCCAGTCCACGCGGCCTTGAGGCCCGCAAAGGAGTCCTCGAAGACCACGCATTTTTCCGGGTCGCGCCGGATGAGGAGCGCGGCCTTGATGAAGACCTCGGGGTTCGGTTTTCCGAGCTGCACATTTTCCGAACTGATAATTCCGCGGAAGAAGGGCGCGAGCCCCGTCATGGCCATGGAGACTTCGATATTCGCGAGGTGGGTCGAGCTGCCGACAGAGCAGGGAACGCCGGCGTCGCGCAGCCGTTCGAGCCATTCCCGCACGCCGGGCATGGGGTCCAGTTCGCGTCCGACGACGAGCTCGCGGTAAAGCGCTTCCTTGCGCAGCGAAAGCCGCGTGATCTCGGCAGGGTCGGTGGTCCAGCCGAGGATTTCGGGAATGATGATCTCGTTCTTGCGGCCGAATCCCAGGATGAAGTGATTCCCCGGCAGTGTGTGGCCTTCCTCCGCAGCGAGTTGCTCCCACGATTTCTCGTGGCTGTCGGACGAATCAATAACGACGCCATCCCAGTCGAAAATAGCCCCCCAGGATGCTTCGATGCGCATGGCTGTTCTGGGTTGTCCTATCTTAACCTTACTCTTAATCGGGTTTTGCTCTTAAAGTAATAGTGGACAATCTCAGGGGCTCCGGGGTTCATTGCTTTGGCATAGCCTGGGTTGCGGGCATATTCACCTTTTTGAAGTTTGACTGCTCTATTTTTGGAACGATGCGGTACGGCGTTTCACAGATAAGCAAGCATGCCGCATTCCGGTAGGCGGCATCCTGGGAATTATCGAGCATGACATCCATATTGATGATGTTAAATGGCGGAGACCAGCGTTCTCCTTCCGTGGGCCAGGTTCCATCCTTGGTTTGGCTTTTTACAACCGGGAAAACATACCGATTGCGGGCACGTTGCCAATTCTCACCGCCAGCGAGCCGTCCGGCAATCGTAGCGTAATAGTATGCCCCTAGTTCCATCGTGTGCTGGGACTGCGTAGGGATCATGCGCATCGGACTACCACCGCTCACAATTTGCAGCGGGTGTTCCAAGTGGTAATGTTTGGATTTCCGAAGCCCGTTAGCATCGGTTTCCCGCAAAATACAATTCAGTGCTTTCGCTAAGAGCGGAGAATTCGTGACACTGGAACGGCTCGGCTGGGCCAAAACG
>JBBRRL010000528.1:0-1926 GCA_038200775.1 Nitrospirales bacterium | reverse complement strand
GTGAAATAGTGGGCGGAATTCGGAGAGCGCGATGGCTTCACGCCCGTGTTTCACGTCGGCCGGCGTGCCCTCTCGAAGGTGAAGGTACACAATGCCCATCCGGTCGAGCTCGCTGATGGCGTGCGTGAACGTTTCCTTCGCGTCGGCATCGATCATGTCATTGAAGCTTCCGTTCGGGGAGAGGCGAACTCCGACACGCTCCTTGCTCCAGACGTCGACGACCGCTCTCGTGACCTGCAGAAGAAGGCGGGCGCGGTTCTGGGCAGTGCCGCCGTACGTGTCCGTGCGGTGGTTTGTCCCGGACTGCAGAAACTGATCGAGCAGGTAACCGTTGGCGCCGTGGACTTCCACCCCGTCGAATCCGGCCTCGAGCGCGTTCTGGGCGCCGGTGCGGAACTGCTCAATCACTGCGGGAATTTCCGCGAGCTCGAGGGCGCGGGGCGTCTCGAATGGTTTGAGCCCTTCCGGCGTGTAATGCGAACCGGCGGCGGCCACGGCGGATGCGGACACCGGTAATCGTCGGTCTGGCTGATAGGATGAATGAGAGATCCGTCCAACGTGCCAGAGCTGCAGAAAAATCTTTCCTCCCGCCTCGTGGACAGCCTTGGTGACACCCTTCCAGCCTTCCACCTGCTCGGCACTGTGAATGCCTGGCGTGTTCATGTATCCCTGGCCCTCAGGCGTGACCTGCGTGGCCTCGGACAAGATCAAACCCGCTGATGCTCGTTGCTTGTAGTAGGCGGCCATCAGCGGGGTCGGCACATTACCCGCTGCCGCGCGGCTGCGGGTCATCGGCGCCATCACGACGCGGTTTTTGAGGCGGTGCGGGCCAAGTTGAAGTTCGGTGAAAAGTTTTTTTGCTGCTGGCTGGATGCTCATGGGACCACCTTCTATGGATTGGGATGCGTTTCCGCTAGAACAGGTCGGGCTTCCGGACGTTCCACGGTTTCTTCGGAGAAAAAAGAGATCGCATCCGATCATTAGACGAAAATAATCCAGTGGGCGTGGGGATTGCGTCACGGACACTATTTACGATCGATCTCGTCTAAACATCGACGGCCGGCGGTTCGGCCGAATAACAGATGCGAGGAGCGATTATGAAAAGGAACATTCTGTTGGCATCGGCCTTGGGGCTCGCCCTACAGGTGGGCGTCATCACCCGCGCGTTCGCCGTTACGCCTCCGCCGGATGACCAAGACTCGACCGAAGGCCATCATCATGGAGGTCCGGGCGCCCGCATGGATGCGATGGCTGCGCGGCTCAAACTGACGCCGGAACAGCGCAAGACCTTGGAAGCGGCTTTCAAAGAGCGCATGGACAAAATGAAGGCTCTCCAGGAGGAATTCATGGCCAGACGCAAAACCGTCGTCGATGCCTCCGACAGTAAAATCACGGCGGTTCTCAACGCTGATCAAAAAGCTGAATTCGCTAAGATGAAAGACGAAATGGAAAAGCGGAGAGAGGAATTTAAATCCCACCGGAGAGACCACAACGAATAAAGGCCATGTGATTACCGGTGGATGAGCGGGTCCCCAACGAGGATGCGGAGGTGCTCCAGCGCGTTCGCGATGGAGAAACCGAAGCCTACGCCGCGCTTGTCCGCCGGTATCACTCCCGTGTTTACCAGCTTTGTTACGGAATGCTGGGCACGGCCGATAAGGCTGACGATGCGGCGCAGGACGTTTTCGTCAAAGCCTATACCCGTCTACCGCAGTTCCGCGGAAATTCCGCCTTTTCCACCTGGCTCTGCCGAATGACATCGAATCATTGCCTCGACCTTCTTCGCGCGCGCACCCGTCATAAGACAGACTCATGGGACCAGCTTCTGGAAACTCAGGGTGACCAGATCGAAGCCCTGCTCCAGTCCCCCACCCCGCCCGAAGGCCTTTCCGACGAGCTTAAAGAGACGGTGAACACGCTCCACGG
>JBBRRL010000527.1:0-1937 GCA_038200775.1 Nitrospirales bacterium | reverse complement strand
TCGTTCTATCCGTTGAACTACGGGGACGCCTTGCTGTGTATTACTTACGACGGAACGTGCTGGCGAAACAAGCGAAGTTCTGCCGATAGTTCTACTTCATCCGACATCATTCGCTTATGTTTGGCAACGTCTGATTGACGTAAACCGACACCTGATTTGTGCGGACGCCAATATTCAGCGATCCGCCCATCGAGGAATCGCCCAGGCCGAAGTTACGGCCGCCATGCGATCGTACTTCTCGATCTCGTGAATGCCGAGATTAATCTCGGTCGCTTCCCCGCGTGCCATATTTCATTACTGAAGGAGGTCATGTTGCAGCGCATACCGGGTACCCAATCCCGAAACTTTCGGTTTTCGTCGCGTGAAGCGCCTCCAATAGTGATTGCGGCCACTGTGGGTGAGGTTGTCAAAAATCTACGGTTTCTTCGAATAAAGCCGTGAAGCCTTCGTCTGTTCTAGCTCGAAGGCAACAAATCCGTCTCCGCCGGATAAAACAAAAACGAGTATGCGATTCAAAACTTGGCGACAACTGTTCAGAGAAACTCTTTACCTCTTCAAGGTAATCGAGGCATGAGTAAACGGATTGAGGATATCCGCCTCGTTGTCGAAGTGATGCACAACTGCGCGGCAAAGCATGAAGGCTCCGCTCCGGTCATTGAAATGTTCGGGAAGGACGAGATTTGGGAAGGCCTCGTGGAAATGTTTACGTTAACAGGACATGCCGATGCCAAGCGCTGTTACGCTTGGAATTTTGCGGATGACGACCAGGAACCCCACTATATCGCCGTTTTAGAACTGCCGCCAGTTTCCTCGCCGCACACCGCGGTTCGCGCTGCCATTGCGAGCGGCCATAAGAAATGATTGACCGCGATGAAGTCGAAATGCCCTCTTTGTGCGTATTGACATTTTCCGGAGCGCCACCAGAAACGCGAGGCGCTGGGGATTTATTGGCTGCTTCCAATAGAGGTGATCTTGGAGAGCCCGCTCCTTAGGAAAAAGCTGGAGATATTTGTCCGGCAAGGACTCGACGGAAGAGACAACGCGTCGGCGCCACCGTTCGAGGACTGACTTGGCTAACCGTGGAAGGGGAGAGATAAGGACCTTCTGCATGGAGGGCGCGTCGAAAAGCTAATGAGTATGGAACGAACTGGTAAGCCGTGACATAGGTCGGAAGCCCAAAGAAATACATAAATGGAATAGCCGGATCAATATCAAGTGTTCGGCCTTGGTTGTGTCGCCCGGGTAGGCTGCGGCACCGTTTTTTAGCTACTCCTCCTATACACATCGGTGCTCACGTACTTCAGGCCAGAATCGACCATCAACGTGACTACCCTGGCATCTGGCCCAAGCCGCTTTGCCACTTGAATCGCGGCGACGACGTTTGCACCGGAAGACGTCCCTGCGAAGAGACCCTCCTCCCGCGCGATCCGCCTCGCCATGTCTTTCGCGTCGTCTGTGCTGACCGCAAGGATTTCGTCCACGAAAGCCGGCTCCCAGAGCGGAGGAGTGCGGCCGATCCCAATTCCTTCAATCTTGTGAGCCCCTGCCTGACCTCCCAGCAGCACCGAGGATTCCGCGGGTTCGACGGCGACGATCTTGATCCTAGGTTTGTATCGCTTCAGCACCGTGGCGACCCCACGCGAAGAAGCCGCCGTCCCGACACAGTGAACGAAGGCGTCGATTTCCCCTTTCGTTTGACTCCAGATCTCCTCGCCCAGCGAATAGTAGCCCGCGATGCTGTCATGGTTGTTGAGCTGGTCGATCCAGTAGGTGTGCGGCTCCTGGCTCAACCGGCGGGCGGCCTCGATCATGTCCAGGATTAGTTTCCTGGTGGTGAGGCCTTCCTCGCTTGGCACGAGTGTCAGCTTTGCGCCCAATGCCGCCATGTGATCCCGCTTCTCCTGGCTGAACGCATCGGAGCTGACGATCTGGATATG
>JBBRRL010000526.1:0-1940 GCA_038200775.1 Nitrospirales bacterium | reverse complement strand
AACCGTCCTGCGAAGCCTGCGGCCGTCGTGACTTCCGGCATCTGCATGCTCCCCGGCGCGTGCCTATCAGCCTGTGCGGCCGCAACGCCGTTCAGATCCATGAGCAGGCGCGGCCCCTCCATTTGCCCGAACTGGCCAAGCGCCTCGCACTGTCTGGAAGCGTGCGCTTCAACGAGTTCGCGTTACGGTTCGAGACCCCGCCGTACCTGCTAACGATCTTTCCCGATGGGCGCGTGATCGTCAAGGGCACTACGGATACCGGTGTCGCGCGCAGTTTGTACGCCAAATATATTGGCGCTTGATTTGAGTGCAACATGGACGCTGTATACTCAGCTCCCTTTTCCTGCGGAGACGTCACACCACGGACACTCCATGCCATCGCGGGGAAAGCTGCGCACCTGGATCGCGCCGCGCGTTACGCGAGTGCCTTGGATCTCGCAGCCGATATCGAACGCTCTCTCCAAGGTCATCTGCGCTTACATCCTGATGAGGATTGTGATATTTATTATGTTCAAACGTTAAAGAGAAATCGGCGAGCGGTTAATAGGTCGTTATGAACAAACCTGTCTTTGGATTACTGCTGGGCGGCTTTCTCGGCATCTTCGACGGCCTAACGGCCTGGTTCACGCCTGAGGTGAGAGCCCAGATCCTGACGATCGTCATTGGGTCCACTTTCAAAGGCCTGATCGCCGGGATCGCTATCGGCTACTTCGCTAAAAAAGTGCACTCCATTCCGCTCGGCATTCTATTTGGACTGGCGGTCGGCATGTTCCTGGCCTTCCTGATAGCGATGTCACCGCAGCCAAGTGGCCACCACTACTATTTCGAAATCATGCTGCCTGGCAGCATTCTGGGGGCGATCGTCGGTTTCGCGACGCAGCGCTATCAGCCTAGCCCGAGCGCGAATGCGCCCGTCAGGTCTTGAATGGCCTGAGTTGCCCCTCCAATCATTCGCGGATCTCAGGTAGCCCCGTGTCGATTGCCCGGTCAACGAATGGATCTTTCACGCCACGCCGGTTCAAGTGTCCAGCATGGTTACCAGGTCGCGCACGCTGCGGCTAGTCGGTCCAGTTTCCAGACTATAAGCGTGTCGCCGGATTTGACCGCCTCAAGGCAACGGAGCAGGGCAGGGCGCTTTATGCCGGTCGCGCCGCTTTGGTCGTCGCGGAAAATCTTTGCCCACCGGCTTTCTTCAACGCGGCCAATTGCAGGGCAGGGCATTGGTCGTCTGTCGAGACGCAGGCCTAGCCGTATTTCATGCTGACCTTATGAGACTGAGTTTTGAGACTTTGCGAGCCTTGCTTCTATTGGCTTCAGTTTTCGTCCCGAAACTTACCCTTTATGGAACATGCTCTGGGAGATCGGAGCTTAAACTTCCTACCGGACCGCATCCAAGCGTCGGGCAAGATACCCGCGAGCTCCCCTAACCCAAGCTCCCCAGATGGTGCGGTATTCTACCCGAAGGAGGTTTTGCCATGCTTCGATTGGTCCCTACCCTCGTGTTTGCGTCTTTTGGTCTGCTAGCTTCGACGGAAGAGAATGCGCTTGCTGGACCGTGGAAGCTGAACGTCGCGAAATCAGCCGGGCCCGCACCCTCTTGCGTTCATGATGGAATTCTGAGAATTCCGTCGAAGATATTCACCGGTTCCTCGGACCGCAAGCCAACTGAAAGGCTGACCAGAACATCCCATTCAACAGAGTGCACTGGTGTGTATTTATTTACGCCTTCTTCAGATGGGCGCACCTTGACGTTAACGCAGCCACAAGTGAACTTAAGCATTACGTATGTGTTTGAAAAACAGTAGTCTTGCTGGTTGAGAGGATGTTATTGACCGCTGTCACAAAAAGGACCCTTTCTAGGACGGTACGGGAGATCATGAGTTACCCTCATGGGCTATAGTTGTCCATGCCCAACAATACATGTGAACACTGCGGCGGTT
>JBBRRL010000525.1:0-1960 GCA_038200775.1 Nitrospirales bacterium | reverse complement strand
TGCATCTATCTGGTGGGTGCCGGCATTACACTGGAGTCCACACGAATTGCTGCCATGTGCTTCGGTTGCTTCGCCGGATTCATCTTCGCAAACCAGGCGCCCTCCGCATTTGATGTGGTGCCAACATCGCAACGGGCCTCTGCAGTTGGGGTCCTCAATCTGGTTGGCGCCTCGATTTCCGGGTTCGCCCCGTTCCTAGGTGGAATGGCCCGCCGCACGATAGGTATAGGCCAGTTGATGACTTACACGAGCGTGGTATACATGGCGACGGGCGGGTTGGTGTTGTATGCGATCTTTCGGCACTTCGATAGGGATCACCGGTTGGCTGAAGAGCGCTCTTCTCAGGAGTTGTAATAGGTCACCCATGCCGCCGCTACAGCCTTGGCAATTGCGTCACGATAGATAGCTCCGCGCTTTGGGTCGGCTGCTGCGGGGCTGTCTGTAAAACCGTCGATGCTTTTCCAAGCTCCGTATCGCTCGTCGCGGAATGGGGCCTGGTTGCCGTCCGGGCCCGTGTCCCCCGCCGGATCGCGATGAGGCCGATCGGCAGACACCAGTTCCGGCCGCAATGAGAGCATTACGGACGTTTCAAAGTCTCCGGCATGCCCTGGCAAATTCCGCCCCCGGTGGGCCTCTACAGCCACTAGGGCGTCCCACGCCATGTTCCAGTACGAACCCGCCGCGGCGCGCACGGGATGCTTCAAAATGACGTCCCGGACAGCAAGCTGTGCGAGTTCGTGGTTCCCGCCGTGTCCGTTCAACAGGAAAATCCGTGTAAATCCGTCGGTCACCAGCGACTCCAGCAATTCATAAACAACCCGGTAATAGGTGCCGGTGCTAAGCGATAACGTGGCACCGAAAACAAAGTGATGATGCGAGGAGCCAAAGGGCAGCGCGGGCGTCACCACTACCGGAATCTGAGCGCCTGCAATCGCCGCAGCCTCGCGGGCAATCGACTCTACCGTGAAGTAGTCCATGCCGGTCGCCAGATGGGGACCGTGTTGCTCTGTAGCGCCGATCGGCAACACCACTAACGAGTCCTGGGCCGCCGCCCTAATCTGTTCCCGGTTCAATTCAGCAAAGAGTTTCATCAGCCTTCCACCATACTGCACGAGCCCGCGAGGGCGAGACAGTCCCATGCCATAATGCTGGACAAAACTCACATGCGTACGCTTGCTTATGTTAGCGATGAGATGTATCTTGCCTTGCCGGACGTTCTCGCCGAATTCGAGGCGTTCGGCGATGGCGCCGTCACGATCTTGCGTTCGTCGCCGCGGGGAGTACTGCGTGGCGATCTGCCCGCCGGCAACTACCGTGTGACCCTGGCGAAGGCGGGTTACGGATCGAAGGCGTCAATGATCGAGATGGGCTCTGAGCCGATTCAATTCCGCCTCCTCGCCGACGAGCTGCTGGGCTATATGTGGCCGAAATGGGTTCGTTCGGGAGAAACTGCGGAGTATCGGATTCACGCTGTCGAGCAGTATCAGTTGAGTCTGTGGCGCTACGGTCTGCACAAAGAGTTCATCCAGATGGTTAGCTGGATTGACGAACACGGCCCACAAGCCAATCGTCAGATCCTACCCGATGGTGACTTCACGCAGCGCGGAGCAAAGTGGAATACTGAAGGCTATCCCGCCGTGCCCACGCTTGCCGCGCCGGAGCGAAGCGGCCTGTACTATCTTTGGGCCCGTACGCCGTCGGGACATGCATTCTCCTTTCCTTGGATAGTGGCGCCCTCCAAGCCGAAGGCGAAAGTTGCCGTTTTGGCCTCTACCAACACCTGGAATGCCTACAACAACTTTGGTGGACGCAGTAACTACATCAACGCTCACCGGCTTCCCGATACGCCCGTGGTCAACGGGCGCCAGGATCTGGACCGCTTTCAGAAGCCTCTGCCGTTCGGAGTTTGGCGGCCCAAAGACGAGGAGTACCTTCCCCTTTCGTTCGACCGTCCCGAACC
>JBBRRL010000524.1:0-1976 GCA_038200775.1 Nitrospirales bacterium | reverse complement strand
GCCCATGCCCTCTGCGGTACAAGATGGAGCCGGCCAATTGCTGATTAACCAATTTTTCTCAGTTGCGATCTCAGGGTTTCGTGACCAGACACTGGAACGTGGCGTCCAGAGATTTCTCGCCCAGCTTTCCAGGCAAAGCGGAATGCTGCTCACAGCAAGCCCTGGGAAAAAAGATCATGCCGCGCTGGTGATCCGCGCTGAACGCGGGAGCGAGCCCGTCGAAAAAC
Organism: Nitrospirales bacterium; assembly: GCA_038200775.1. Classification (GTDB taxonomy): domain Bacteria; phylum Nitrospirota; class Nitrospiria; order Nitrospirales; family NS-4; genus NS-11. The sequence goes on along the minus strand of JBBRRL010000524.1, from coordinate 1,749 downwards.
TTGGCGAGGATGAGTCTTACGAGCTTACTGTAAACGAGTCAGGCGCGAAGCTCTCGGCGCCAACCCCTCTGGGCATTCTGCACGGCCTCGAGACATTCCTGCAGTTAGCGGAAACCCGCGCAAATGGATTCGCAGTGCCAGGGGTCATGATTAAGGATCAACCGCGCTTCGCGTGGCGCGGTCTGCTGATCGACGTCGGCCGCCACTTCATTCCTTTGTATGTCCTCAAACGTAACATCGATGGCATGGCGGCGGTGAAGATGAACGTTCTGCATCTTCACTTGTCTGACAACGAAGGTTTCCGCGTGCAAAGCAAGCGTTTCCCCCGGCTACACGAGATGGGATCCGATGGCCTGTATTACACGCAAGCCGAGATTCGCGATCTGGTGTCCTACGCGCGTGATCGCGGCATCCGCGTAATGCCAGAGTTCGATATTCCGGCGCACAGCCGTTCATGGTTTGTTGGATACCCCGAGCTAGGCAGCACTCCGGGGACTTACAAAATCGAACCGGGCGGCGTTGACACGGTGATGGATCCAACACAGGAGAGGACGTACAAGTTCCTCGATAAATTCATCGGTGAAATGGCGAAGCTTTTTCCGGATTCGTACTTTCATATTGGTGGCGACGAGGTAAATGGTAAGCCGTGGGATGAGAATCCCAAGATTCAGGCCTTCATCCATTCTCACGACATGAAAAATAATCAGGATCTGCAAGCGTATTTCAATCAGCGTCTTCAGAAAATCGTGAGCAAGCACCACAAGATTATGGTCGGGTGGGACGAGATTCTGCGTCCTGACTTGCCGAAATCGATCGTCGTGCAATCGTGGCGCGGACAGCAATCGCTGGCCGCTGCGGCCCAGCAAGGATACAGCGGGCTGCTTTCCTTCGGCTACTATCTCGACCTGATGTGGCCGGCGGCGCGGCACTATGCTGTCGATCCGATGTCAGGCGCAGCCTCAGCCTTGCGCCCCGAAGAGAAGAACCGAATTCTCGGCGGGGAGGCCTGCATGTGGGGCGAATGGCTGAGCCCTGAGAATATCGATTCCCGAGTGTGGCCACGCACGGCTGCCATTGCCGAACGCCTGTGGTCTCCGCCGGAACTTCGGGATACAAACTCGATGTATACCCGGCTTGGCGAGGTGAGCTGGCGTCTTGAGTGGCTGGGCCTGACACATCGATCGCATGAAATCTCGATGTTGCACCGCATAGCCGGAGAGGATGACATCGCGGCGCTGCGCACGCTCGCCAACGTGGTCGAACCCGTCAAGGACTACGCGCGTATGGAAGGTATTAAGGGTGATTGGGATTTTCGAGCGCCACTCAACCGCCTTGTGGATGAAGCAAACCCCGAGAGTGAAACAGGCAGGCAATTTCAGAATCTTGTGCACAAGTTCATTCAGAGCAAATATCAGGACCGCTCAGCCGAAGGCGAACTGCGCAGCCTTCTTACGATTTGGCGTGATAACGACACGAAATTGCATCCACTTCTCGAACGATCTTTTCTCTTGCGCGAAGTTGCGCAACTTTCTGAGGATCTTTCTGCAGTCGGAACGACTGGCTTGTCGGCACTCGGGTATCTAGACAAGTCTGAAGCTTCGCCAGAAACCTGGAGAGCGCAGCAGCTCGCGCAAATTGATACGGTAAAAGCACCCAAAGCCGATCTTTTGATCACAGTGGTTGCGGCGGTGAGGCAGTTAATCGAGGCGACTGCAACTCCGACACCATGACGTGTTCGCAAACTGTGAG
>JBBRRL010000523.1:0-1995 GCA_038200775.1 Nitrospirales bacterium | reverse complement strand
GCTTTTTCAGCGCGTCGGCATAGGTCGAGCCGGCCTCGACATCGAGCTTGACGTCGGTGAGGACTTTGCCTAGGGACTTGTTGTCCGTCTGGGAGGAAAGGATCTCCAGGCACTGCACCAACGGCAGCCCGGCATCGATCATCGTCGCGAATTGGCGAGTAAACACCACCAGATCCTTGTCGGTGATTTTTTGCTTTTTTTCCCCGAATACCTTGGATTTCTTTTTTTCTTCAATCGTCGCGACGGTGATTCCCTGTGATCGAAGTTGCCCGATCGCGGCGTCCCGGTCGGCGGCGTTCAGCTCTCCTCTGGCGTTCTGGCCTCCCAGGCCCCTTCCGGCGTACGCAAAAACTGGCATACATTCACCTCACTGTGAAAAAACGTCCGGTTAATCAGCGATTGTGCAGCTCTCAACCTCCGAGATTGTCGTAATCCCTTCCGCAATCTTGGTCAGGCCGCTCATGCGGAGGGTCTTCACACCATCCTCGATTGATAGCTGCTTGATCTCATCGGTCGAAGCCCCCTGCAGTATTCCGGCTCGAATCCGATCGCTGATGGTCATCACCTGGTACAGCGCCACGCGGCCTTTATAGCCCGTCTTATTGCAGACCACGCAACCGGCCCCTTTATGCGGTTTCGCCGTGGCGATTTCTTGATCGGTCATCCCGATCTTCTTCAGCAGCGCGGGTGTGACTTCGGGGTCCGGCACCTTACAGTCCTTGCAGATACGGCGGGCCAGACGCTGAGCGATGATCAGGACCACGGAACTGGAGACCAAAAACGGCTCGATCCCCATGTTCAACAGCCGGTTGATCGTGGAGGGCGCGTCGTTCGTATGAAGGGAGGCTAGGACCAGATGCCCCGTGAGGGCTGCTTTCACACCGATCTCTCCAGTTTCATAGTCCCGGATCTCGCCGATCATAATGATGTCGGGATCCTGCCGTAGAAAGGCTTTCAGCGCGGCCGCGAAGGTCAATCCGATATCGGGGTGTACTTGTACCTGATTGATACCCATAAAATTAAACTCGATGGGGTCTTCCGCAGTACAAATATTGACGGCGGGCGTATTGAGCGCCTGCAGGGCGGAGTACAGAGTCGTGGTCTTGCCGCTGCCCGTCGGACCCGTCACCAGAATCATCCCGAAGGGCGCCGCTAAGCCTGCCTTCAACTCCTTGCGCTGTTGTTCCTCAAAGCCAAGCTTCGTCATGTCTAACTGCACATTGGCCTTGTCCAACACTCGTAGACACGCCTTTTCACCGAACAGCGTGGGCATCACCGACACACGAAAATCGACATCTCGCTTGGCTCCCAGCTTTAACTTTATGCGTCCGTCCTGAGGCAACCGCCGCTCCGCAATATCCAGCTTGGCCATAATCTTGACGCGCGAGACCATGGCGTTTTTCACCTTCATGGGGAGGTTCATGACCGTCATCATCTGGCCGTCGAGGCGGTACCGGACGCGAAAAACGTTCTCATAGGGTTCGATGTGGACATCGCTTGAGCCGGTCTTGAGCGCATTGACCAGGATGCCATTGACGAGCTTGACGACAGGAGCCTCCACCGCATCGCTGACATACCCCTGCGGCTCTTCTTCCTCTGCGACCTCCACGGAGTCCAGCACGTCGCCGACAGTCTTGTCGAAATCTTCGCAGATGCGGCCGAGCCATCCCGGGACGGCTTCGTGGACGGCCTGCAGCGAATGCCTCGTGGCTACGGCGTGCAGTTCATCGGCGACGACGGATCGCTCGCGAGCGACGACACGCTCGGTAGCTTTGTCGTTGACCCACGCGGCGACTTTCTTCGGGTCGGTCGGTGCCGGGGCTGATACCGGCGCAGCGGCATCACGCACTTTGCGAGCCTCCTGGGCGACGGCAAACCAGAGTTTGAATTCGTCCGGGGCTTTATAGCCGCGGCTGTAAGCAATTCCGATCGCAGCCTGCGTCTTGGTCTCCAGGGCGATCATCTGTGGGTCTGTGGTGGGCATGGTGTTCTCCT
>JBBRRL010000522.1:0-2018 GCA_038200775.1 Nitrospirales bacterium | reverse complement strand
CGCACCGTCTCATGGCTCACATCGATCCCGCGTTCATGCAGCAGATCCTCAACATTTCGGAGCGACAGCGGAAAACGAACATACAGCATCACCGCGAGACGGATAATCTCGGGCGAGGTTTTGAAATAGCGGAACGGGTTGCTGGACATATCGGGACGCTACGACGTTGCGGCCGCACGCTCAAGGCTGAATTCCTCTGACACTGCCCAAATCCGAAATCCATCGCGAGAAGCCCAAGGGCAAACCATGCCGGAGCACGTCGCGAGGGCCAATGGGGCAAAGTCGAAAGTTCGCGCCGATGTCGAGCATGTCTTTGCCTGGCAGAAAGGGCCGATCGCGCTCGTCGTGCGCACCATCGGTCTCGCCAGAGCCCGCGTAAAAATCGGCTTGGCCAATCTCTTCACCAATATGCGCCGCATGATCTGGCTGACCGAGAACGCCACTACGACCGCATGAGCGGCGAGAAGCAGGCGGGCACCCTCACGCCGATCGCGAGTTTGGCGGCGCGATTCAGCAAAGGTCCGCATCTCCGACTGACCTCACCGAGGAAACAGGGTGCTTGGAGGTGTCCAGTTGGCTTGGTCCGGCCGCCTCAGGCGGCAAGCGCTTCGCGCATCCTCCGCACGCCGATCGTCGCCATGATGGGCCAGCACATGCAGGCTCATTTCGGTGCGCACGGCCTCCTTGCTGAAACGGCCCTCGGCCTTGGCGTTGGAGGTATTGGTTCAGGGCGCGAGAGCGGTGACGCCGATGTCTCCACAGGCGATGAGGTCGGCGCCACGATAATAGCCGGCATCGGCAATGGCTTCGATCGTCTCGAAGCCAAGCGCCTCCTTGGCCCTTGCAGCCATCTCAGCAGCTGTCCACGATCAACAACCTTGGCAAGGTGCTGCCTCTCTCGCAAGCCCCTAGTATCAGGATAATAAATATTTCCAACCTATTGTAGTTAGAATTGTATCGATTTTGAAAACGGGCTATCCTAGGGCCATCGAGCTGGGAAAGACCATTAGGCATTATCTACACGCAAGATTTAACCTGGCCGAATTCAAAGATCCGTTTGACCTCTTGTTCATGGTTCCGGGCGAGACGCCCCGGCAGCGATTGGAGATATGTCATGCCAGGCAATTGGGATCCTATTCAGCATCTTCAAGACGGCAGGGTCGAGTGGCCGATGGGTCCTACGGACACGGCGGCAATGGTAGGCTTTCACCCCTGGTCGGTCGAAGCCTGGGTTGTGCAGGGGGGGGCATGGGCAAAGGGACTTCCTACGAGGGCCCCAGTCAAAGCACTAGCCACAGTTCATCTTGGTCAGGTTGGGGGGGGCCGTCGGATCGCTGGAGGGCAGACACGCCGGGGTGGAGACAGGGAAGCTTCCAGGCAGGGGAGAGGGCGGCGGTTGGGATCGCGTTCGTGGCTTCGCGCAGCACCGCAGGGCCGCCTTACACTTACAAGTACAACTGGTGGTGGGAAGTAATCGGTCTGCAATGTGAAATCAACGAAGATGCTATCATCGACGAGGAATTTAGAAAGTGTTTCGAGGAGCAGACCGTCTTCCTTGAGTACTTGGAGAAGCAGGTCCACGACGCGGTCGACAGAGCCAAGGGACGGATCGCGAAAATGGGACCAGGGAAATCTATGAGGGACGTCTTTGGTCCTGCCCCGCCAAAGCAAAGTCCGGCGGCTCAGGGCGGTGGTGGCTAGGATCGCTCGGTAGAAGCGACCCAAAGGTAGCTTTCGGCTCCGTCGGGACCGTCGCAGTTGGGTTCGGAATGACGAACACGGGTTAAGAAGCGGCTATCCATGGCAGCCATGAGGAACTCGTCACTGGCTCCGCTCAGGCCGCGTAATCCCCATGTGTTCGAAGCGGAGCGTGGTCTTTAGGTGTGCGAAGAGCACCTCCGCCTCTTGCGTTCGTTGCGCGACCGTTCCAACTCGGGCGTATCCGCCATTTGACGCGCGTGGCCGCGTGCGTCTTTATGCACGGACCGCCGTTTTTGGACAGCAGCAGGGCTTGAGTT
>JBBRRL010000521.1:0-2020 GCA_038200775.1 Nitrospirales bacterium | reverse complement strand
CCTGCCCCGGCGCCGACGAGATCGAGCAACTCGAAGCTGACCTGCAGAAGATGCGGGACCACTTCGTCGCGCCATCGCAGCGCGTTGAGGGTGGATCCCCCGAGACGATCCTGGACAAGGGACGCACAGTGAATGACGGGAGGCATTCCCCCTCCGGACGAACGGACGAAGTCCGCCGTCCCCTGGGAGAAAAGGGAGAGAAGAGTATGGGATGAGAAGCCGACCTCGGTCAGCATCGCCAAGCGCTCTACCGCGCCGGCATCGGTGTGGCGCACCGGGCCGAACGGCAACAGGCCGGGGTTGTCGGTGCGAGATTTCTGATCGACGATCCCGAGCAACTTCAACGCGGTATCATTATCGGCCAGCTTCTGCCGTGCTCGGCTAACGGCCTCATCTGCGGACGCCGCGTCCACTGCCCGGAAGCGGCATAGCAGCGCAAGCACGTCCCGTGAAGTTCCCTCCGGGTCCGGCGAGGACCCGTTCGCGAGAGCCGCCGCCAGCAACTGTCCCAGGGCCGGCTCCCCGACGGGCCGTGTGAGATGGCTACCCATCGATCCTTATCCCTGTCCACTCGCATCTGACCATAAGACGAGTAAGGCTTTGCCATTCTTAAGATTGCCAAAAAACGACGCAATTAAGTGCGACTGAGTACTGACACCTAAGTCAAAAGGGTACAAAACTAACTCCTGTCGGGTCGTTCTCGTTGTCTGGAAGTTGAAGCAGAGTCGCAGTGAAATGAATGTCGCCGATGCTGGCCGAAAAACCCTTGCATTCGTCGGAGAAAAAAGATATTTGCCGATTGGGAGTGCCATCATTGTTTCTTTTCGTAATTCTTATTGTTGCCGTTCCCCCATCTATCGCGAAGAGAGTTGGGGTGATATTCACCTCAACGCTGCTGTTATGTAAATTCATAAAAGGCTCTTCGTCCTCAAGATCCGGCGTGACGAAATCCACGATGGGAGTCTCGATTATCGCCGCACCTAAGAGCCCCTGATTTGAGGCGGTTGTGTACCCCTTCCAATCGAGACCGGTAGGCTTGAACCACAGCTTGAATAATGCGAAAGAAATCCCGAAGTCGGTCCCTGGAACCTTCGCGCCTTCTCCACCAAAAACAAATTTCCCGTTCATACTTATCTCCTTTTGATCTCTGTATTCACCGATTCTCCAGCAATCGTGCGGCGCGCGAGGCCCAACTATTCCAAGCTGGCCTCCGCGCCTTCACCAGTAATACTGTTCTATTGTTGGTACGTTTAATACTGTTCCTACTGTTGGTACGTTCTGTTGGCCCGTAGCATGCCCCTATTGTTCTAAAAACGCGAGACTATCTGCTCATATCGATTTAGCGTGACCTCATCCGGGGCGGCGAGCGGCCCGTTTAGGTCGTGGCCGATTTCGTCGGCATGATCTCCTGGCCATAGATTCGAATCGAAAGTTCCCCACATGGCGGAAGATACTGCTACGACGCCGTCACTGACTTCCCGCCCCCTCAAGTGAGCATTGATGAATTCGTAGTACGGCTAGAAAAAGTTCGATGTGGGGATAAGGCCCGTTCGGCCGCCTCCGGCGAAAGACAAATAATTTACGGAGGTTTGGTTCGGATTAGTCGCATTGAAGTGATCTGCCGACTCGCTGGTTAAATCATGGAGGCCATCCAGCGAGATCCGGAAGTGCCCAAGAATCCTACGCAAGGCGGCTTCTGGCTCTTTCACCGCGTCTGCAAGGAAAGGAACCTTGTCTAGAAACTTCAGAGCAACCAGGTCCGCGATAGGCGACCCACGGTGGGGAGTCCCGATCGTAGCCAGAGTTTGGATGGTGATCTCTTTGCCGTTCACCTCGAACGAACTTCCTTTGGTAATCATACGCCGCGAATCCAGGCCGCCCATGCTGTGCGCGATGATGTGGATCGGCTCATTCCGGAGTTGCCCCTGCCCAAGCGCCGCCGCGATGCTTTGACGAAGCATCGACGACCGGGTCTCAATACCCGCGGTAGGATCCACGGCAGGAGCGATGACGGCGGCCT
>JBBRRL010000520.1:0-2033 GCA_038200775.1 Nitrospirales bacterium | reverse complement strand
GGCGCTGGTTGCAAGTAACGCTGACCAAAACCAGTGCTTTGGTATAGTGGATTATTATTGGGGGTCACAGCGGGCGGCATGGTGGGAGGGCTTTCTACGTACGCGAATTCGACTCTGGGCTTTCGAGCCAAGGCTCTCGCGAGCTCATACGGATCTCCTGAAGGGCATGCCACTCGAAAATATGTCAGGAAATTTGGAGCACGATAGGTCGCATCCATTTCTTCGGCTCTTTCTTCGGCTCTAGTGACTAACTGATGAATCCTGTCAGGCGGTAAAGAAGTGAAGAGCTGCTCCACCGCGAGGCCACGGAATTTGACTTTGAGGTCGTCGAGCTCTGATTTGGGGAGATATCTATCCGGGTTGTAGTGGAGGGAGTCCTCCCAGTCGACATGCTTAAATTTCACCACTACGCGGGGAACATAATCTTTTAACAGGTCGGGCGGCAGACTATGATTTTCAGGGGATTTCGCTTGTCTGCGGTTTTTGACTTCATGGTTCGATTTTCCGTCGATTACACCCGCCATGGCCACCTCCTCTGTCGGTGATCCTGTATCTTCAGCCACCATGCTACGTCCTTCTTTCAACATTCTGTGATAAAATTAACGCGTGAAAGATATCGCAATGACACGTCTCGAAATGCGTTTCCATTGATCTGGATAGCCGTATCAGGGAGCGCAATGTTTTGCGGATTTGCCCCAGCTTGTCTGCAATAGAAACGCTGAAATACTCTGATAGCATGCGTGAATCCTCGATTCCGCTGGCGCACTCGGTGAATGCCATTCCTTCCGCAAGCGAAATGCGATGAGGCGACGCGCCCTCACCGAATCGCCATCTGCTTGATCAGCCGCGCGAGATAGGTGCGTTGCAGCGCGAGCAGTTCGGCGGCCTGGGTTTGGCTGCCTCCTGCCCGCGCCAGGGCCTGCTTGATGATCTGTTTCTTGTGGAAATCCACGGACTCATGAAAAGGGAGGTCCCTGCCATTTGATTCTTCTGATCCCAGGTCCATCGGCTCTAAGGTCAGGTCCTCCGGCTCAATGGTGCCGCCGGTGTTGAGCACGACCGCACGCTCAACGGCGTTCTGTAGCTCCCGGACATTGCCCGGCCACAGATGCGCGACCAGTTTTTTCACCGCGGCCGATGAGAACTTCATGGGCGGCTTCTTGGCGTCCCGGCAATACTTCTTGAGAAAAAGCTCGGCAAGTTGCGGAATTTCCTCAAGCCTCTCGCGTAGTGGCGGCAGCGTGATGCTGACGACGTTCAGGCGGTAGAACAGGTCTGTCCGAAAGGTTCCGGCTTTGACGGCTTCCTGAAGATCCCGATTCGTGGCCGCGATCACACGGACATTGACCTTGACGGTCTTGGTTCCTCCCACGCGATCGAACTCTCTATTCTGTAAAAATCGCAGGAGTTTGGCTTGCAGTCCCGGCTTCATATCCCCGATCTCATCCAGGAAGACTGTCCCGCCATCGGCCACTTCCATCTTTCCCCGTTTCTGCGCCGAAGCGCCGGTGAACGCGCCTTTCTCGTGCCCAAACAGTTCAGACTCGAGGAGTTCTTCCGACAAGGCGACACAATTGACGGGGGCAAACAGTTTGGCCCCGCGATTGCTCCAGGCATGGATCGAGCGGGCCAGCAGATCCTTACCTGTCCCGCTTTCGCCCAATAACAAGACGGTCGTATCGTTGGGGGCTACCTTCTGGGCCATCTGCACAACCTCGGTCATCTTGGGACTGCTGGAAATCATCGGGTCGTACCGGCTCTCGACCTCCGCTCGAAGGGCTGCCACCTCTCGCTTCAAACCGTGCTGCTCTAAGGTTCTGTTGAGAACGATCTTGACGTAGTCCAAATCAAATGGTTTGGTGATGAAGTCCGTTGCGCCCGCCTTCATCGCTTCGACAGCGCCGGCGATCGTTCCGTGCGCTGTCATGATGATCACCGGCACGTCGAGCGAGTCTTTCCGCACTCGCTTGAGCACTTCCATGCCGTCCAGCTTCGGCATCATAATGTCGAGAAATACCAGCCCGGGCGGATTT
>JBBRRL010000519.1:0-2050 GCA_038200775.1 Nitrospirales bacterium | reverse complement strand
TCGCCCGCAGCGGATGATCCGCCCGAACCCGCGCCTCAAGGTCGACATAGCTGAACAACTCACCTGTTCGATCGTCTGCGCCCCGCACGATTCAGCCCTCCACTCCGCATGGAGAAAGTGAATCACGATCGCATCCAAGCCAGCGAGACCCTTCTTCAACAGCCTGCTAATCCCCCCTTTGTCTGGGTCAGTTGTGCCCGAGCCGATCCAGCATGAAGCCGCCTTATCCACGCCATTAGATCTGCAAGCCTGTATCACCAACCATGATCCATCATCGTCCTGCCGTGTCCAGCGGCGACGGAGGACGGTACGCTCATCGCAATCATCGCCGCCAAATCTGCGTTCCTCCTTTCTCCACTCGCGCACGCGCGACAATTGCTGAAGCTGATTCGGCGATTGGCGCGTGCTGGAACCTTGGATCAAGAAGGGATGCCTTTTATTTCTACACTGCCCCCGGCAGGTTGGCCTGGTATCCGGCGCCGACATACCAACAACCGCGTTTGTTAGGGCTGCGGAGTGGATGCGACGGCGTCGAAAGAGGAGAATATAGTCGGACCCTGGGCGATTGACCTCTCAATCGTCATATTCCTTTTGGGTGCCGGCTGATCGCATGACTAGAGCCGTGGCAAGGAGCGAACAGTGATTGTCGATTCGTCGGATCAGGCGCCTCGCGCTACGCTACTCAAGCGTTTTCCGGTGCCGAGAAATTTCGGCGTGAGTCGGGAATCGCGCATCAATCGAGGGAAGACGTGGCCGGCGCCGGACGGCGCGGTCCGCGTCAGGTCATTTGAGATTTATCGCTACGACCCCGACTCCGGCGAGAACCCCCGTCTGGATACTTTCGAAGTTGATCTAGACGATTGCGGTCCGATGGTTCTGGACGCACTTTTCTGGATCAAAAATAATGTGGACTCGACGCTCACCTTCCGCCGTTCGTGCCGGGAGGGCATCTGCGGTTCCTGCGCCATGACTATCGATGGCACGAACTGGCTCGCCTGCACACGCTTCATTACCGATCTGAGCACTCCGACGACGATCTATCCTCTGGCCAATATGAGAATCATTAAGGATCTGGTTCCCGATCTCACGCATGTCTTTGCGCAATACGCCATGATCGAACCATGGCTTCAATCCAAGACTCCGAATCCCGAGAAAGAGCGGCTCCAGTCCCCAGCGGAGCGTCGCGACCTCGACGGCTACTACGAATGTATTCTCTGCTTCTGCTGCACCTCGGGCTGCCCCAGCCATTGGTGGAACGGCGATCGATTCCTGGGTCCTGCTGCGCTTCTCCAGGCTTGGCGCTGGCTGACTGACAGTCGCGATGAGGCGAGGGGCGAACGGCTCGATATTGTGGAAGACCCGTTCCGGCTCTACCGATGCCACACTATTCTCAATTGTACCCGGACCTGCCCAAAGGGCCTGAATCCTGGGAAGGCAATTGCCGACATTAAGAAGATGGTGATTGAACGCGGAAGCTAATCGCCGCAAGATTGGAAGTTCAATGATGCCCAATTCCATGGCAGAGCAAACCAGACCGCTTTCTCCGAACATTCAGATCTACCGCCCGCAGCTCACGTCGGTCTTGTCGATCCTCAACCGGGCCCCGGCGTGGTTTTGAGCGTGTTCGCGGTCATGTTGGTCATCTGGCTCGTTGCGGCCGCTGACGGACCGCAGACCTACGCCATGGCGCGAGACGGCATCGCGTCCTGGGTCGGTCAAATCATGCTTTTCGGGGCCACCTTCGCCTTTTTTCTGCATCTCTGCGGCGGCATACGACATTTGGTCTGGGATACCGTGCATGGATTCGAACTCCGGTCGATATACATTTCGGGGTGGGCGGTTGTGGGTGCAAGCGTAATCCTCACCATGGGGGCTTGGCTCGTCAGCTTGTTGATGGAAGGGTAGAGCCGTGGATCGTCACAATATGCGCTCGCCACTGGCTCGGGCGATTGGCCTCGGCTCGATGAAAGCGGGAGCCGGACATTGGTGGGCAGAGCGCGTTTCGGCAGTCGCTCTCGTCCCCTTGACGCTGTGGTTCGCCGCCTCGATC
>JBBRRL010000518.1:0-2065 GCA_038200775.1 Nitrospirales bacterium | reverse complement strand
CTGGAGATCATTGAGGAAGATGCCGCGCGGCGCGGGCTTGTCCTGCAGAAGCTCTTTCACGCGCTTCAGATGGGCGGCGAAGGCTTCCTGGTAAAATACCGGCACCCACGGGTAATTCTTCACGACCTCGCCTGCGGCGGGTTTCGGCAGATCGGGAAAGAAGCGCCGCCATTCCTTATGGCCTTGCAGACTGGCCATCCATTCGGGATGCGAATCGGCGAGTGCTGGATTGCGCGCGATTTCGATCCAATAATAAAGATTGAATCCGGTGGTCTGAATACGGTGCGCGGCGTCCTTGTCTTGTGTCGCGTTCGCCGAGAGACTCAGCACGATGGAATTGTAGCCCCGCGCTTTGAGGGTGTGGAGTTGGCCGTCGTCTGCCTGTGTCGCGGTGAGCAAAGCCCCTTTCAACATCTCAACAGGCCCGGCAAGGCACGCGCCAAACTGAACGCACAACACCAAGGCGAACAGCAACAGTCCTGTCGGGCAGCGGTTGCGCTGGCCTTTGATCTCATTTCTTCGGGACATATAATTCTGTTTCAGGATATTCCGCCGCCCATGCATACCAGCCACACTGGACGCTCTTCACCCAGGTTAGTTCCTTGCCCTTGAGCGGCCCGTCCACGGCGCGGCCCGCCAGCGTCCAGCGCGAGCCAGTCTCCTTGTCTTTGAACGGTGCGGTTTCGGGGGAGATGGTGTCCGCGTATAGCGTGAGTGTGCGGTCGTCCACCTTGCGGTTGAATGCGACGGCGCTGCGCGTCGGGCCATACCAAAACACCGCGATGGGAGTGCTGCCGATCGTGTCCGAGAAGCATGCGCGCTCCACCGCCTCATCGAGAGGGTAGGCCTTTCCATGTTCGCTGATTTCAACCCCAAGCACCGAGGAGCGTGGCGCCAGTCGCGGATCGGTCTTGCCCATGCTCGCCTTGGCATCGGCACTCATCTCCACAGGCAATTCTGCCATCTGATATTTCTTCCCGTCGAACAAATCGTAGGCGGTGGATTCCGGTTGGAGCATCAGCCAGTGGCCCCACTCGGTAAGCAGGCTGGGCAGGCGTTCCAGCCGCACGCCTTTCTGAGGGCCTTCAATACCCAGGCCGGTGAGCGCCGACCACAGCGTGCCATCGCTCCCTTTCACGATCATCACACCGCCGCGCCAGCCGTAGAACTCGTAGCCCTTGTCCTTCTTGAACGCACTGACGTAACCGCCGTCAGGATCGTAAAAGAACAGACCGTAGGTGTCGTTGATGACCCGCGGTGCGGCAAGGAAGTGACGGATGGAAATGGCCCCGCCGTTGTGAGCCCCGCGAATCCATGCGAGCACACGGTCGCCCGGCTGGATGAACCCTTTGCGGTTTTGCGTCGAGCAATAGGAGCAGGGCGGCTCGGTAATGGATTTATACACGCCCTCTTTTTGCAGGAGCTTCGGCGCTTCCTCCGCAGACAATGCGGTGGCGATCAAAAAAGCGAACGCAGTGGCAAAAGCGATGGATTTCATGGTCTGTGGTGGGCGTGTTGTGATCAGCTAGCGTAATCTTTACGGGATGAAGATTCAATTGTTACCGGATTTGAGTTGGTGCATCCGCATCCGCTCCGCCAGCAAGAAACTCACGTGCCAACCAACGGCATCAATCTATTTGGAAAATTGAAATCAGAACAGGTTCCTCCTTCGTCGGGCTTCACAGTCCGGTTCTGAATCCTCTCCCGTGCTGATTTTGCGACCAAAGGCGAACTGTCTCAGGCCGAGCATCCGGCGTGCCTTGTTCATCATTCCAGATGGAGAGTCGTCATCAAAAGGGTAATAGCCCAGAAACGAGATCAATCTCGGTCAAAACGAGGGAGTCGGGCTGACGCGGTCGCGCTCTCATCGCTCATAGTGCTCCCGGACTGTGTTCAGGTGATCAGCCACCTCTTCCTGTGTCAGCTTTAACATCAACCGCCGAGATCTGAGATGCTGGCCAAGCGTATTCGGCTGCGTTGTAAAGCCTCGCTTGCGTATCTGGCGCAGCCGGATCGTCATTCGTAGCGTCTTGATCGTAAAGTGGCAAAAGGGCAAAATAGGGGG
>JBBRRL010000517.1:0-2090 GCA_038200775.1 Nitrospirales bacterium | reverse complement strand
CCGTCAGTCAACCGAAGCGACTCGGGAGAGTCCCGAGAATATTTGGCTCCTCAAGGAGAATTCGAACCTGTATCCCTTCGGTTAACAACGGAACCCACTTCGCTCATGAAAAGCGGTATCTAGCCTAGGTCCAGGCACTCGAAAGTAGGATTCACAAAAAGGTATGGTCGATCGCCTTTCGATTCCTGTTTCTTATTTTTAGGAGAAGAGGGTCAGGTGATCCCAGTAGGCGAGGCAATTCACGGGAGGTCCAGTTTCGGAAGTTGCTGCAACAGTTGAGTGCTCAACCTAAGGGGAGACACATAAGGAGAGCCTGACATGTTTAGCTTGTCATCGCCTCACTATGGCCGTGAAGCAGTAGGGAGCCACCGAACATTTATGTGCTGCAGTTATATGCTGCGTAGGACCGTCGAGTTTACCAACATTCAATCACGCCAGACGATCGCGGTGCCGACACTATTGCGCGCACCATCGCATTGACGGTGGCTGCAATTCCATCGATTCGCGATGAGCTTCTTGAGCGCTCGGGCTTCATGAACATCAGATTGTCATTATTCTCCCTGCTCATCAGACAGCTCGCGTTCCAGCGCATAATCGGATGGGCGCCGTGATGGAGCTTCCCGGAAACGACGAGTTCAAGCAATTTCTTTGAAGGCTCGGAGAGCGTAGCGAACCCCTGCCGAATCTCGACACAGATGTAGCCCTTGGTTACCAGTGACGCGGAGATCTGCCGCGAATTCCAAGGATCAAAGCAAATCTCCCGGAGTCGAAAAGCTGCGCGCCCCATTCCAGTCGCGCCTCGATGTCTTCGTAGTCGACCACGTCGGGCAGCAGTGAAGAAATCTCCAGGTAGCCTTGGTCAACCCATTTACCATAGGGCATTCCATCGCGGAGTTCCCGCTTGCGAACCCCACTGGCCGGCAACCAGAAGAAGGGCAACACATCGACGCCGCCATCATCCCGTGGGAAAACGAACGCAACCGCAGACAGATCCGTCGTCATCGACAGATCAACTCCTGCCCAACAAGGCCGCCCTTTGAAGTGCGCCATTACCTCAGGCGGCAGCAGCCGGACTCTGTCATCGAGGGACTTTGGCAACAATCCGGCCGCATACCAGTCGCCTACCGAGGCATCCCACTTCACCATGTCGATGGCACGGTTCTCTTTCTGGTCCCACATATTCAGGTAGTAGCGCTTGAATGACGTTAGATCGCCTTCGGCAAGGTGCGACACGTACTTCTCTCGGATCTTTTCGATGTCAAGCAATCCGCCATTTTCTTTCAGTGAAGGATTGGCCTTGATCCAGGTCTTTGGGTCCGCCGGATCGTCCTCCTTGGCAGCGCCGTAGACGCGGCCGTAGAACTTTGGATCGGTGACGATGCCCAGTTCGGCCTTACGCGTCTTCTCATGTAGGCGCCAAGCCAATGGGCTTTCATTCTGCACCCCAGCGGTTGTAATTGCGATCGTGAGCGTCTGGCGGCGCGTGATGCCACCATTCGATAGCACATCCCAGTTGTCCAACTGTTTCCTGGTTTTCCAGCGATGGATCTCGTCGGCGATTACCACCGCAGGATTCACTCCGTCCCCGAAATCTCCATCGGCTGCGACCGCAGCGTAGAAGGATTCCGGGTCGGAGCGTTTGATGATTCGATGAGTACCCCGGCGCACGTGGAGCTTCTTCGTCAGGATAGGTGATTGATCGACCATCTTACAGGCTGCCCGGAAGACGTTCAACGCTTGCCGTGTAGCCGCCGCCGCGCCGTAGACCTGGCAGCCCGGCATAGTCGTCGTCAGAAGAACGAGCAACACGATTCCGGCGGCGAACTCAGTTTTTCCCGATTTCTTGCAGATTTCGAGGTAAGCCATCTCGATCACGCGATTTCCGGCATCATCAAGTTGGCCGAAGATCGCCGTCAGGGCTTCCTCCTGCCACGGACACAGCAGGAATGGTTTCCCGTACCATTCATCCGCGGTGTGCTTGAGGATGTGCTCGAAGAAGTTGCAGGCGGCATCAGCGTGAGGTTGGGAGAAAGGCACATCGACCTAAGACCGCACCGCAGGTAAGTCTTTGCCGATGGTGTTCAGCGACT
>JBBRRL010000516.1:0-2096 GCA_038200775.1 Nitrospirales bacterium | reverse complement strand
GGGGTCGCAATCGCGGATGCCTTTTCCTTCATGAGCTGTTTGTACTTCCGAGGAAAGATCGCGTATGCGAGACAGTTCGCCGCTCCTCCGCTAGGTTGGACGGGCCCTGGCACATTCATCATTACGCCCGGATTTGGGCTGGTGCCTCCGGACTGGAATCTGAATCCCACACGGATGCGGCGACTCCAGCAGACGCCGGTAGACCCCAAGAGCCGCGCCTATCGCGAGCCGCTCGAAGACCATTCGCTGGCGCTGGCTGAAAGAATTGGTCAGCTTGACCAAGACGCCCGAGTAGTGCTGCTGGGAAGCATTGCTACAGGAAAGTATATCGATCTTCTCTGGCCGATCTTTCAACAACGGCTGCTCTACCCCCGATCGTTTGCCGGAATCGGCGATATGAGCCGTGGCGCCCTCATGCTCCGCGCCGCCAGAAGCGGACAAGAGCTGGACTATGACCCGGTCGAATCCATCATGTTCAGAGGCTCTCGTAAGGCATTATGAATAAGCTCCGCGTCCCGACTGATCGAAATGACACCACCATTGAGGTCGGGGGACGCGCAGTGCATCTGACCAATCTTCGAAAGCCTTTCTGGAAGGCATTGCAATTGACGAAGGGCGATCTGCTCCAATACTACGCGGATGTTGCGCGTTGGCTGCTCCCCCATCTGGCTGATCGCCCGATGGTGATGAAACGCTACCCGAACGGCGCTGAAGGGGAGTTTTTTTACATGAAGCGCGCGCCCGTGCCGCGTCCCGACTGGATCCGGATCTGTTCAATTCCGCATAAGTCATCGAACGTGATTGACTTTGCACTCGTACAGGACCTGCCGGCGCTTCTCTGGATGGTGAACCTGGGCTGCATCGATCTCCATCCATGGTATGGCCGCTGCGATGATTGGGACCGGCCTGATTTTCTTCATTTCGATCTCGATCCGGTGGAGGGCGCGGAATTTCGCGGCATCTGCGAGACGGCCTTACATGTCAGAGACATGCTGGACGGTTTGCGTATGCCCAGCTACGCGAAGACGACCGGCTCGCGCGGCATTCATGTATACGTCCCCATCCGGCGTGGCCCCGTGCAAAAGGAAGTTTGGGGAGTCGCCAAGGCCTTGGCATTCGACCTTGCCGCGCGCTTTCCGAAAATCATCACGGCGGAATACCGCGTGGCGAAGCGCCCGCACGGGCGCGTTCTCGTCGACTATAATCAGAATGCCTGGGGGCGCACCCTGGCATCGATTTACTCTGTCCGTCCCACACCGACGGCGACGGTATCAGCCCCCATTTCCTGGGGAGAAGTACAACAGGGCGTCACCATCGGAGAGTTTCGACTCGAGAACATGCGCGCGCGATTGAACGAGCTTGGCGATCTATGGAAACCGTTGTTGGGCCCAGAGCGTTATGAGCTGGGCCCCGTGGTGACCGCGCTCAAAGTTAACCGCCCGCGCCGCGCCAAACGGCAGTCCTCTGCGGCCTAAGCGAAGGAACTCACGCAATGAAGAGATTACAGATACTAGTGCTCGGGGCGCTGTTAGGGCTCGTGCCGCAGCTTTCCGCAGGCAAAGAAGAAGAAGTCGTACTGATACCGGACGCAAGCGGGGTACAGCGGGTTACAATGATCGCCGACAGTTATTTTTATAAACCTGATCGCCTCGTGGTTCGAGCGGGACATCCGGTCGAGGTCACCCTTATAAGCCAGACGGTACTGACGCCGCATAATTTCGTGATAAAAGAACCCGCTGCGGGCATCGACGTCAATCAGAATGTCCCTGCGGGCGAGACAGTTAAAGTGCGATTCACACCGACAAAGGCGGGCGTTTACTCTTTTTACTGCGACAAGAAGCTCTTGTTCTTCAAGAGCCACCGCGACAAAGGCATGGAAGGTTCCTTGAAGGTAGAGCCGTAAACTGCAATCCAGCGCCGCCGACCAAATCAATTATCTGAATACCTGCATCTTGCCGAGTATCAGCTCCGTGCTGCCTGGGTGACAATCAGCGGCACCGACTCCCACCGTGCTGCGCCGTCCCGGCTTCGGTAAAGGCCGGTGCCGTTGGTCCCAGCATATATCGTGCTCGCGTCGGAAGGACTGACCACCAGGG
>JBBRRL010000515.1:0-2101 GCA_038200775.1 Nitrospirales bacterium | reverse complement strand
GGCGTTCTGAAATTCACCGATCGAGACACGCGCGTCCGTCAGCACGTCGCCGGTCAGGACTGCGCGTTTTTTGACCAGATAGGCTTTCTTGCTTACGCGGCCGCTGTCTTTGTCGACCGAACGCTCAAACAGAATCTCATCGTCGGGCGGAATTTTGGGACGAAATTCTCTGAGGATTTCTTCTTCCTTGCCTACAGGCACGCCGCTCGGCAACTCCTTAGCGAGTGGACTGTCTTCATCCAACATTTTGAACTCAAGCAAGGCGGTATTCTTGATCAGCGCCTTCGCGCGTGTCGGATCCTTGACCCCCGGCAATTGCACGACGATCTGGCGGGGACCCTGTTGCTGAATCAGCGGCTCTGCGACACCGAACTCATCAATGCGGTTGCGAATGGTCTCGAGGGCCTGGTTCACCGACTGCTTCTTGATGCGCTCGGCTTCCGGGGCCTTCATTGAAAAAACCACGACGCGATCGCTCGGGCTGCTGGCCGACAAGATGGTAAACTGATCGTCCGTGATTTTCATGAGAGCGTCTTTATCGCCGGCCGATGCCAACGTCACGGTAATCTCAGTCGGCGACGTTCTTTTGACCGATTCTACGGGAATTTTCTTCTCGGTCAGGATGTCGGTCATATTGTTCATCAAACGGTCCATCGCGATCTCAACCGCCCGGTCGCTTTCAACTTCCAGGACCAGATGGATCCCACCCTGCAAATCGAGTCCGAGGGTGATTCCTTTGTTGGGGAGATACTCCTTCCACCACTCGGGCATGTGGCGAAAGAGCGGAGTCGAGGGAATGAACAACACGAGTGATACAATGACCGCGAGCCCTAGCAGAATGAGCCGGCCTTGCACGGCCTTCATGAGGTAAGGGTCTCAGTCACTCTCATCTCCTCGAATACGGGCGATGTGGTCGCGCAATACCTTGATTTTCGCGGTCTCGGCCACCTGCAGCGTCACAGTCTCTTTCCCGATGTTTGTCACGGTGCCCCAAATGCCGCCCGTCGTGACAACTTTGTCGCCTTTCTTGAGGTCGCTCAGCATTGCTTTGTGCTTGTCCCGCTGCTGCTTTTGAGGTCGATAAATGACAAAATAAAAGATTACGACGATCATGACGAACATCGGCAACATCTGGAGCAACTGATCAACGATCGACGGCGTCCCCGCAGGGGTAGCTATCTGTCCCAAGACACCAAACATAATCCTCATGCTTTGCAGGTTTCCCGGGCGCTATAAAACGCCTCCCTGAACTCACCAAGACCCCCGCCCTTGACGGCTTCGCGGAGATCGCGCATGAATTGCAGGATAAAATGCAGGTTGTGCAGCGTGTTCAACCGCACCCCAAGCATTTCTTTGGCCAAGAACAGATGACGCAGATAGGCGCGCGAGTACTTTCGACAGACCGGACACGAACAGGCGGGATCGATGGGAGATTCATCTGCGGCGTACTGGGCATTCTTAATTAGCACCCGGCCGAACGATGTAAACAGCCATCCCGTGCGACCATGGCGCGTCGGCATGACGCAATCAAACAAATCGATGCCGCGCGATACCCCCTCTAGTAGATCCTCGGGCGTGCCAACACCCATGAGATATCGAGGCGCCGATTCCGGCAGTTCAGCCACGGCCGCGGTGATTGCGGCGTGCATTGTGGTTTTGTCTTCACCCACACTCAGTCCCCCGAGGGCGTAGCCGTCAAACCCGATGCTAGCAATGTCACCGGCCGCCCGAGCGCGCAAGTCCGGGTAGTGTCCTCCCTGGACGATTCCAAAGAGGGCTTGATCGTGACCCTGGTGAGCCGCCTTGCACCGGCGTGCCCAGGCGTTCGTGCGGCGCAGCGACGCCTCCGCAGCTTCGAACGTCGCCGGATAGCGAAGGCATTCATCGAGCGTCATAGCGACATCGGATCCGAGCGCCTGCTGAATCTCGACGGCCGTTTCCGGTGTGAGATGGTGCAACGAGCCGTCTAAATGCGATTGGAACGTCACGCCGTCATCCGACACTTTGCACAGAGGAGCCAGACTGAAGATCTGATATCCGCCGCTGTCGGTCAAAATCGACCCCGACCAACCCATGAAGCGATGCAGCCCTCCCATGGCCT
>JBBRRL010000514.1:0-2123 GCA_038200775.1 Nitrospirales bacterium | reverse complement strand
GGTCGGACCGCGAGCGTCTCCCTTGGCACGCTGAAGCAGAGCCTTCTTCTTACGCCGCTAGCCGCTATGCCCGTGCTGAATATGAGGTTTTTTACAACGGCATGCAGGAGGCCAGCCGGCAAGAGGTGCAACGATCCATGTTTGAAAGTTGCATTCTGAGCGGCGCCGCGAGGGATGGCGAAATCGTTTCTGGCGAGTACCGCTTGATGGTTGCCTCTTGTAGCTGGTCATACTTATCCATCACCGGAAGCGGCCGTTCGTACCGCTGCAGAATCCGATTTCGATGGCTAAGCTTAATTCCCCCCAATCGCTGTCTGCCTGTAGGCGGGGCCTTGCTCCCAGTCAATGACGAAGGGCAGCCAACCTGAAACTCAGGCGCGAGCGGACCCAGAAGTTTTTGGGATGATCATGCTAGTAATAGATTCCGCGGTCCGACCGTTACGGGAGTGGCTTGATGCGGATGTTCTTGTAATGGACCGTGCTGTTCGGATCATGCCCCTGTAATGCGATCGTGCCGTGCCCGATGACACGTCCCGGTCCCTCGCGCCCGCCATTCCAATCCGCGGATTGCGTCCAGTTCACCACTTCTTTGCCGTTCAGTTTGATAGTAACGTTCGTGTCCTGCACAGTAATGTCCTCGGTGAACCACTCGTTGTCGCGCGTGATTGCTTTGATGTCCTCTGCCCCGACGTCTTTCACGTGATATAGGCTACCGGTCTTGACTGTGTCCCGATGGGTGTTGTTGACCTGTACTTCAAAGCCCTTCCGGGGAAAGCCGCCATCTTGAAACTCAGTGTGGAAGTAAACGCCGCCGTTTGAGCCCGGAGTGGTCATAACGTCCACCATCAGTTCGAAATTCTTGAAATCGTGGTGGTTCACGGGCCCATCATAGAACGCGTGAGCGACCGCGCCGTTGGCGACTAGGGCACCGTCTTTGATCTGGAACGTGTTTTGATCACCGCCGACTTTCCAGCCCGTAAAATCCTTTCCATTGAAGAGTGAAATCCACCCCTCCTGCGCGAACGCGGCAGGCACGGCAAGCAATAAGATTAAGGCGAGGCAATTTAAGGTTTTCATCTCGCGACGATTGTAACATTCGCCTGATTTATACGACCAAACGCCATAACAGTTTGCGCAAGATCTCTTAAAGAGCAATGTCGCGTTGGCCGAAATGCTCGATTTTGCTCCGCTTCGCGCTCACTTTTGCAGCGAAAGATACGACGGCTTCAGGGCTCCCTTTCGCTCGGCGCCGAGATGAGCGCCTCCGAACGACCCTACCCCCGCGCCGCGCGGCTTCGAGCACGTTCAAATCCTGCATCCTGAATGGATTTGAACCGCATGGATCCGAGCGGACTTACGGACAACCCTATTGCGCCGGAATCCCGGCAGAGCCGCGTATCTTCTCCTTTCCAAACACAGGGAATATCTGAATAAGGTGAAGGGCCGGGAGCCAGACGTGCAGTACCGGGCTTTTTGGTGGATTCCGGTCAGCGGAAAGCAGGCGCAGTATCGGGAATCTATTAGCGAGCACGGAAGATTTGGCAACCGCCCGCACCTCTAATCATTCAGTGTTGGGTGCTGGTGACGGAAAGCGCCGCACATTGACCCTGACCCGAGCGGCGTGAGAGACTAGCCTTTTTGAAGCCTCCGGCATGAAGCTACTTCCCCGCGACCTAAAATTTTACGAGATGTTCGAGAAGCATGCCCGGGTCTCCCTGGAGGCTTCGAAGATCCTTCTGGATGGAGTCTGCGCTGGCAATCCCTCTCTGGGGACCGCTGCAGCCAAAATCCGGCTGCTGGAGCAGGAGGGCGACGAGATCATCCATGAAGTGTATGTCCGGCTCAATCAGACCTTCATCACGCCGATCGACCCCGAGGACATCCATTCGCTTTCATCGCATCTAGATAACGTCTTGGATGGAATCGAAGACACCGCGCACCGCATTGTTTCTTATCGCGTGGACCCCATTCCGCCCACCGTCGTGGAACTGTGCCGTATCGTGCAATCCTGTACCACGGCGATGAAGCGCGCTTTTGAAGCTCTGAGTGCTGGTAAACCGCTGGTTGAGGATTGTATTGAGATCAACCGCCTGGAAGAAGTGGGCGATCAGCTCGGGCGCGCC
>JBBRRL010000513.1:0-2139 GCA_038200775.1 Nitrospirales bacterium | reverse complement strand
CAATTCCGGTCCATGAATTTTCGCGTATAGTCCAAATATGGAGCGCCCGCCGATCGCCAACTCATCGGATTTCTCGGAGCCTACGACCCGCACATTTCGGACCTCGCGCTGGCACTGCGGGAGATGATTCTCGAAGAGGCGCCCGACGCATCTGAGTCGATCCTGGAATTCCAATGCAGCCGGCGGAACCGCGTTTCCGCAACCGGCAATCAGGCTCGCTCATATGATGGAAAGTGCGCCCCTGCTTTCCGGGAGATCAGGGCAAGAGACTTCCAGCCCGGATGCGCCACTACTTTGTCATGGAGCGCCCGCGTAGGGTCCTCGAAGCCGTCTATCTCGAAGATCATGCCGGTCTATGGTTCTGCCATGTGTGCCTTCGGCGCTTGGCGAATCAAGCCGAACAAGAGCTTCACGGCCCTCCTGATCAAGGGCAACTTCAGTCAGGCCCCGGCGTTTGTTCACAATGCCATTGCTCCTCAACTGTGATGCGCTACGATGACAGTCACCGCACCGCCTGTGGAGACCATCAGAACCCCGGCAAGCATCTCGATTCATGTCCCTGGGCCGTCTCCGAAGATCCGATGCGTTCGGATCGGGAATCTGGAGACGGGAATTGATCGAAGCGCTACGACGCTGGTGGTGTCGGCACTTCCATAAGGTTTACTCCGACCAGCGTCTGGTCAGTACCGTTGTGCCACTTGCCTGAGGACCTGGCCTATGGATTGGTAAGAGAGTTTTTGGGTTTGCTGATACTCGGAAACGACGCGATTCTCTAAAAATGGCGTAGCTTCATTTTCGATGCCACAGGGCAACCTACAGTCCAAAGGCCAAACGTCCGATGTTTGAGTGAGGCTCTGCGGTCCGGGTCGCTCACTGAGGGCAAGGATAATGAACCGAACGATACGCCGGGTGTGGCCACACCGTAATGGACAAAAAAGCTCTGAACCTCAATGGCCAGCACAAATACGAGGTATGGAGTGGGCGCACATTACTCAGGGATAGCGACAAAGCTACACATCGCGCAGTTTGGTGAGCGCGTCGTAAGGAATTGTGCTGTTTTGAGCTTTATTGGGGCCATTAGTTTGCTGGTAGTGGTCGCCGCCCACCTTGGTGGTGAAGAAAAGACTCTTCAACACGGTAGCACTATGTCCCGAGCAGATATTGAATACGGTAATGTCCGTGGCCATAGCCTTCGCATGGATGCCCATGTTCCTGATGGTCCGGGGCCATTTCCTGCAGCTATCATCGTTCACGGCGGTGGATGGGTGACCGGAGACAGGAACCATTCAGTCCAGCCCTTGTTCCAGCCGCTGTCTGACGCCGGTTACGCCTGGTTTTCGATTAGCTATCGGCTGGTGAAGGGTGTTGGCAGCGGGTCCACAATTCTCAACGGCATCGCCCCTGCACTTGTGCTGGGGTCCGCTATCGATGACGTTCGCCGGGCTATTGCATATGTAAAGCAACACGCCTCCGAATACCGAGTGGATGCCAGCCGTATAGCGCTCATTGGTGAGTCCGCAGGCGCTCAGCTTGCATCTGTGGCGGCGCTGCAACCGGGGCTGAACGGAGCCGTGCGAGGCGTAGTTGCGCTCTACAGTCCCAGTGACCTCGTCAGATTGGCACGGACATCACATCAGATACCCGATTGGGCCCGACATGCAGTTGGAGGCACCGTGTGGGAAGAGAAGCTACTGGCCAGCCTACGCGATCTCTCACCTGTAACTTGGGTGCGCAAAGACGCGCCACCATTCCTGCTTATTCACGGCACTGCTGACAACTTGGTGCCATTCGAGCAGTCCAACTTAATGTGCCAAAAAATGCGCGCCGTCGGCGGTACCTGTGAAGTTTATGCGGTCAAAGACGGCGGACACGGAATCCTTTGGTGGGAGTTCCTGAAGTTAACGGCTTACAAACAGCACATGGTACGCTGGCTTGAGCAAGAGCTATGCGTGGGCGCTGCATGTCATGATCGCCCTTGAACGCCGACTCCTCCTGGCCATGATCGCGGTGACGTGGGGTGCAATATGGAACCCCGCCGAAATGGTACCGAGGTCCGACCCTCTGATTTTGTAGCTCAATTCCACAGACGCAAGCGAAGAACAGGGGATACCGGCAGCCTCTACCCCCGGCTTCGGGACT
>JBBRRL010000512.1:0-2165 GCA_038200775.1 Nitrospirales bacterium | reverse complement strand
GATCAGATCGGGGTTCGGGTGACCAACGAGGCTCGTGCTGCGGGCTTGCTCCTGCGGCCTCTCGGCAACATCATTGTCCTGATGCCGCCACTGTCCACTACGATAAAAGAATTGCGCTTGATGGTTCGTGTTGTAACGGAGGCCATCGACACTGCCACTCAAGGCTCTTAGGTCGACGCCCCGAGAATCGTCGCTGTGATCAGAAGCGTCACAACAGGATATCCCGCTGGTCAGCTCTATACATATTATGGAAGGTGCACTTCCACTGGATCGCCCACCTTCGCCCCGACTAAATCCGTGGCGCGGGCCTGGTGACAAAACAGTTCTAACCAACCATCGCTGTTGATAAGGGCCGCAAGTGCGCCTAACGGCGCGTCAGGATAAAACCGTAGCAAACCCTGAATATGAGTCTCCGCGATCAGCACCCGTACCTGACTTAGCCGATCGGCGCCACCGAAGCTGACGAGGTCCTCGCGGCTGACGTTGGTGATGAGATTCCCGAAGCGATCAATGTGTTGCACCTCGCCGAGAAGCTTGTCGTTCTCTTGACGGGCTCTGGCGATTTCGAACCGGATGACATTTTTCGCTTCAGGCCCAAATGTTTCTATCGGCTCCCCCCGAGAAAGCCAAGCCGCTGCCGGCGCAAAGGCGTCACGGCCATGAAAGGTTGAGCCGATAGGACCCAGGAAGTATTGTTTGTTTGTCAGTTCCCGAATTTCGGCTTCGACCTCCGCCGCCAGGATGCCGCTGAGCAGACCATTGTCGGGCGCAATGAAGTACTGCTCCATGGTGAACACCAGCAAGGGCCGGCGTTCGCTCCCCACTCCAGGGTCGACCACGGCGACGTGAATCGTGCCCGGCGGAAAGTACCGTGCCGCCGAATGCATCAGATAGGCAGCCGCCCTGACATTATGCGCAGGAATATCATGCGTGAGATCTACGATGTGGGCGAGCGGGTTGATGCCAAGAATGACGCCCTTCATGCTCCCCACGAACACGTCGGAGGCGCCGAAGTCGGTCAGGAGGGTAATGATCGGCGGAGGGATGGGGAGGGCATCATTGAAGAGGCGGGACATAGGGGTCGTGTCTCACCCCGGGCCGTTGGGCCAGTCATCCTGAGCGAAAAGCAGCATTCAGGTGCCCAGCGCGGTGAATTCCGTGAGAAGCTCTTGCCGGCAGGTCACGTTTCCTCGAAGCAAATGTCGAGCACCTCGTACTCCGCCACCTTCGCGGGTGTCTGGACTTTCACGGTGTCACCCACCCGCTTACCTATGAGGCCCCTTCCCACAGGTGACTGCACCGAGATTTTACCACTCTTGAGATCCGCTTCGTCCTGTCCGACGAGCGTGTATCGCTGCTCTTTTTCGGTTTGGAGTTCTTTGACGGTCACGGTGGCCCCAAACACGATTTTTTCCGCGGAGAAATTCGAGGTGTCGATGATCTCCGCTTCCGCGAGCTTATGCTCTAAATCGCGGATGCGCCCGTCAATATGGCTTTGTCGTTCCTTCGCGGCCTCGAACTCGGCATTCTCACTGATGTCTCCGTGCGCCCGGGCTTCCTCGATATCGCGGATATTCTTTGGACGCTCCACCTTTTTGTAGCGTTCCAGGTCGGCCTGTAAGGCTTGATAGCCCTTCTTGGTGATCGGTATCCTACCCATGGTCCCCCGGTGTGATGATTACTGTGCGGACGAGTAATGCGCCTGCAATGGCTTCACGGTGAGCCGGCGCTTGAGTCCTGCTTCGATACCCATCAGCGCGGCGCGGGCGCCCGCCATGGTCGTGCAATAGGGCAACGCCTGCACTAGGGCGGCGCGGCGGATCGAGGCCGAGTCCGCTTGCGAAATCTTGTCCCCGACGGTGTTGATGACTAGTTGAATCTGGCCGTTTTTGATATGATCGACGCAATGCGGGCGGCCTTCGACGACCTTATTCACAATCTTCACGTCGACGCCGTGACTCGCAAGATGAGCGGCGGTCCCTCTGGTCGCCTCGACGCTAAAGCCCAATTCCAAGAAGCGACGGATCAACGCGACGGTCATCGGTTTGTCCTTATCCTTCACGCTGATGAACACCCGGCCCGCCATGGGGATACTCGAGCCGGCTCCGGCTTGTGACTTGAGAAAGGCAGCGCCGAAGTCATCCGCGATGCCCATGACCTCGCCG
>JBBRRL010000511.1:0-2170 GCA_038200775.1 Nitrospirales bacterium | reverse complement strand
GAAAGTACTCCTGATGGCATAGCATCTGCGTCACCCACTCATAAATCTCCTCCCGGTTCTCTCCTGCAAACTGAACCTCGCCCGTAGCTTCCATCAACGCCCGGATCTGCTCCAGCTTCAGCTTCTCTCCCTCTTGCATGCGCATGATCAATCCTCAGCATGCGCGACCTCCGCTCGTTCAGGCTCATCTTGTGTTGGAAACGAACTTCAAGTTCAGGCTCATCTTGCATTGGACAAGACTTTTGCTTGACCTTCTGATGCTCCCGTTGTACTCTCGCACGAAAGACCTAAATGATCCTGCCAAACACGTACGCTATAGCTTTGCTCTTGACCATCGTCAGCATGTTGTGCTGGGGATCGTGGGCCAACACCTTCAAGCTCTCGGGCAAATGGCGCTTTGAGCTCTTCTATTTCGATTTCTCTTTTGGCGTGCTGTTGGCCGCGCTGGTCTACGCCTTTACGTTCGGCAGCATGGGTTTCGATGGTTTCTCATTCTTGGATGACCTGCTTCACGCGGGTAAGACGCAGGACGCCTACGGGTTCCTGGCCGGAGTCGTTTTTAATCTGGCTAACATGCTGCTGGTTGCCGCCATTTCGATTGCTGGGCTTTCAGTGGCGTTTCCGGTGGGGATCGGCATGGCGTTGGTGATCGGCGTGATCTGGAATTACGCCATCAAACCCCATGGCAATCCCGCGCTCTTGTTCTCCGGTGTGGCCGTTATCGTCGCCGCCATCGTAGTGGATGCGCTCGCGTACCGCGCTTACGCGCTCGCCAAGGCCGAGCAGCTCGCACAGAGCGGAAAAGCCAAATCCACGCGCAAAGAGGTCAGTTTCAAAGGGGTTCTGATCAGCCTGGTGAGCGGACTATTGATGGGCTCCTTTTTCCCGTTGGTGGAACTGGGGAAGGGCAATGACATCGTTGGATTGGGGCCGTATGCGATCGGAGTTGTTTTCGCTCTCGGCGTCTTCCTCTCGACCTTTGTTTTCAACCTGTTTTTTATGAATCTGCCAGTCGAAGGCGAGCCTGTGGAGATCCTCGAATACTTCAGGGGCAAGATGAAGCAACACGTGCTCGGCCTTCTAGGAGGATTTATATGGAGCACCGGCGCGATCGCGAACTTCGTTGCGGCTAGTGCCGAGGGGCGCGCGCAAGTAGGGCCGGCAGCTAGCTATGCAATCGGCCAAGGCGCGACTATGATCAGCGCGTTGTGGGGTCTATTCGTCTGGAAAGAGTTTGCTGGGGCCGATTTGAAAGTGCGGTCATTGCTGGTCGTGATGTTCGTGCTGTTTGTGATCGGGCTCGGGCTGGTCTCGATGGCTCCGCTGCACGCGGGCAAGTGAAAACGATTTAGCGCGATTCCCGATCGAGTTGTTCCCGCAACTCGGAGGGGTACAAGGAGCTCAGGGTAGGGTAGGACTCGGCGAGTCGAATCAGGTCGAGTTCATCCTTTTTGCGTTTGCTTAGGCGCCGCTGAGAATCGCCGTAAGCCCAAAGCTTGCCGCGGGTGATGTCCTCGAGACACGCGACGCGCACCCCGACACCTAATATGTCCGCCGCAATAGATCGAGCCAGGAATTCCTGGTATCTTTCGTCCGTAGTGAACTGAATTCGCAATTGGCTTTCCGGGGCGAGCGCGTTCACCGAATGCGGGTGATTGTCGATTTTGAAGCCTTGCTCCTGGAGGTATTCAGATAGGCGCGGAAGACTGGAAGCAATGACGACGATATCGGCATCGAGCGTATACACCGGCTCAACGAAACAATTGACCGCCAAGCCGCCGATTACACAATAAGGGCCAAACACTTCGCAGGCTCGAATAATTCGCGCGAAGTCGGTCGCGCCACCCTCTGTGGTCAGCTCGTACACCTCCGCCGCGGTCACGAGATTTTACTGTGCCGCTACTTTCGGAACGGCAGGCCCAGTGGTCGGGCTGGTGACTCCGCCAACGCGGATCGTGACCGGCAACGCGTCGCCCTTGACGTGATCGCCAGGTACTCGCAGGTTGATCTGATTCAACCCGATATAGCCAGGAACCAGACCACTCCATTCGACGATGATCTCCGCCTGCTTGATACGAGGATCGCCGAAATAAACTTGTACTTTGTCAGTGACCGCAACGGGGTTCGAAGGTGCGGGCTGCCCGGCGACCACCCTTCCGCCTTTCGTAGG
>JBBRRL010000510.1:0-2184 GCA_038200775.1 Nitrospirales bacterium | reverse complement strand
GAGTGCTTCGACTCGCTTTTCAATAGCGGCGCGGGCGGCCTGGGGATTCACGATTTCTTGCATCGATTTTCGTCTCAAGCAGCGTGGTGATTGAGAATGGATTCGAGTCCACTGAGATCCTGCGCCGCGACGACGTGGTCAATGTCCAGGAGGATCTTCACCTTGCCTTTGACTTTCGCCATTCCGAGCAGATACGGCATGCTGACGCCGTGGCCGAAGTCGGGCGTGTCCTGAATGTCAGCTTGCGAAAGATTGAGGACTTCGCAAACCTCATCGACGATGATTCCGGCCTGGCTCGCCGACTCCCCCTGCAACTGCACGACAATGATGCAGGTCCGTTGCGTATACTCAATCTCCGGCAAGCCGAACTTCAGACGCAGGTCGATAACCGGGATCACCTTGCCGCGAAGATTGATCACCCCCTTCACATCGGGTGGTGTTTGCGGGACCGTCGTGATGTGCTGAATGCCCATGATCTCGCGCACCTTCAGCACCTGAATGGCGTATTCTTCGCGTGCCAGGAGGAAAGTCAGATACTTTCCGGCACGCACTTCCGTTTCCGCCGTTGCTTTCATCGATGTTGTCCTCTTGACCTTCTGTGGCTATCGTTATGCCGAAACCGGCTGGTGGACGCTCACAGACGGCCGGGGCCGGGTACTATCCTTTTGTGGCGCCAGACAGATCTGAATGGAAATTCGGTCGCCTTCGGCCATAAAACGGCACTACGCTCCACTCGAATGTACCGACGG
Organism: Nitrospirales bacterium; assembly: GCA_038200775.1. Lineage (GTDB taxonomy): Bacteria > Nitrospirota > Nitrospiria > Nitrospirales > NS-4 > NS-11. The sequence continues at coordinate 1,435 of JBBRRL010000510.1, read as the reverse complement.
TCCGCGATCCGAAATTTCGGCCAAAAATCACGGTTGGAATGCTCAGGCCCATCGGACCCAGGTCTTCTTCCAACTTTGTTTTCACGTTGCCGATAATCATGTTGGTTATTTCGGCCACCGCGTCAAGCACATCTTCATTGACGGACTGGTAGTCAGCCATCAGAAACTGCGATGACATCTTGCAGGCAAAGGAGGAACTGCAAGAAATACTTCCGGTTCCAACCCAGGCTCCGGCGAGGCCGACAAACGAAAGAATGCCATCGCCAGCGGGAGGCGCGGTTGTATCGACGTATGCGTCGCCGTGTTCAAGTTCGATACCGAGCATCATCGAAAACACATCCTGCGTGGAGTCTCGAACAATTTTGACGAGATGGTTGTGATCTGGAATCATGGGCTTGGTTCGCGACGAACTTAGATAAGTCCGGCGAGCTTCTCCTTAATCTGTTCTGCCGTAAATGGCTTGCGGACATAGCCGGAAGCGCCAAGCTGCACGGCTTCCATCACTTTGTTCTGACTCCCCTCGGTGGTGATCATCACAATGGGCACACTTGCCCACTCGGGCATGGCACGCACCCGGGTCAGGAATTGGAGTCCGTCCATGTTCGGCATATTGATGTCGGAGAGAATCAAACCAACGGGCTGCTTCTTGAGTGCAGCGAGCGCCTCGATGCCGTCTCCCGCTTCGAACACTTCCCCGATTGGTACCTCAGCTTGCCTAAGTACACGCTGAAGAATTTTTCGGATCGCTGCGGAATCGTCAACTATTAGTACATCCAACATTCCAGGGCCTCCAAACCCTCGCTAAAAAGACTTATCGGTCAGGGATGGAGTGTCTTTAGCGTAAGCACTCAACTTCATGTTGGCAGTGTTCTGCTGGAGGCTTAGGTCCACTTCCCTTACTGCCGATCGGATTAGAATGATTGGGGAGGTCGAATGACACAATTCCTGTCAAAACTCGTCCCGCTGTTCTTAGTGGTTTGCGCCTCTATATCTGCACAGACGCGGCCCATGCTCACTTACCCGCAAGCACCCAAGAGCGCCCAGTCCGACGCGTATCATGGCGTGACCGTCGCCGATCCGTACCGCGAACTGGAGAATGCGGATTCCGAGGCAACGCGGCGGTGGGTTAATCGGGAGAACGAACTAACCCGTTCCTACCTGGATAACATTCCTGGCCGCGATGCCATACATCAGCAACTCACCGCGCTGTGGGACTACGAGAAGTTCGACCGTTTCTTCCATTGGGGCAACCATTACTTCTACGCCCACAACAGCGGACTACAGAATCAGCCCGTCCTCTACACCATGGATTCGCTCACTGGCACACCGCGCGAGTTGATCGATCCGAACACATATCGCAAGGATGGAACTGCGGCAATAGCTGGGCTCGAACTCAGTTGGGACGGTAAACTGGCGGCGTACGGTGTCGCGCAGG
>JBBRRL010000509.1:0-2228 GCA_038200775.1 Nitrospirales bacterium | reverse complement strand
GAACATCCAATCCGACGTAATACATGGCAAGCCTCCTTTCGGCTGGCGAACGTTGTTGGGACATGAGACACGGTTCCACAATGTATCCCGAACGCGCGACTGCGAGGCTTGCTTCATAGTTTCAATACGGGCACGGGCTGCCGTGCATCGGGAGCGACATCGCACAGACCGGGCAGCAGGGCTCTTCCTCCAACTCTTCCAACTCCGCCAGGCACCCCGCGCACAGAGGCCCGCGCCCCTCGAAGCCGTCGCGGCAGACCGCGCAACTCCACGGAAAGCAAAGATCCAACGCCCCACGAACGATCCCACCGATGCTCACGTCGATAGTCTAACACAAGGGCCGTTTCGGTGCCCCGGCGGTTCCACCCACGTTGGAAAATCCCGGGCCCACCGGTAGATTACCTCCCACGCATGAGCAAAACGCTGTTCTGGTACCTCCTTAAGGACCTGCTCCGCATCTTCCTCCAAGCCGCCGGCACCCTTGCCGGAATCATGTCCTTTGGTGCGCTCCTGCGTCCTCTCACGCAGCATGGCCTGGGGATCGGGCAGGTCGGGCAGATTCTTACTTACTTCTCGCCGGCGATGACGACCTACTCGTTGCCGATCGCCGCGCTCTTTGCCACTACCATCGTTTACGGCCGGGTGTCCGCCGACAACGAACTAACCGCCTGCCGCGCCTGCGGGATCTCCAATCTGGCGATGACTTGGCCGGCGATCTTGCTGGGACTTCTTGTGGCCTTGGTGTCCCTCCTGTTTCTTTCCTTCGTCGTCCCGATCTTCACAATGAAGGTGGAAAAGGTCATTTATTCCAACATTGCCCAGCTTATCGCAAATAAGATCACGCGCACTCACGAAATCAGTTACGGCCGCACCAGCATCTTCGCCCAGTCCGCCGAAGTCAGGCCTAATGTTGGCAACGATCAGGTGGTCGATCTTTATAGCCCGATGATCTTTACCTACGCCACGGTTGACGCGCCCGACAAGAGTGATAAGGGCGACAAGGCCAACAAGATGCGCGTCCCTTCCAAGATCTGGATCGCCAAGCGCGCCACCGCCTATATCAGCCAGAAGGAGGACAAGGTGCTGATGAAGGCGGTGCTGAAGGACGGCACCAGCTTCCCGCGCGACAGCGGGGGCAGTCAGATTTATGTCGATCAGTCGGAGTTCGGCCCGATCGACATGGGCACCCCAATCCGCGAAAACACCAAGTTCATGGACATCACCCAGCTCAAGGAGATGCTGAGCAACCCCGAAAGCAGCCGGCGGCTCCAGGCGACGGTGCAGCAATTCATTCGGGAAGAGCAGCGCGACGAGTACTTTGCCCAGATTACCAAAAGCCTCAGAGATCCGGGTCTGCGATCGTTCCGTTTCGACGCGGAGACCGAAGCCCTGATCGTGAGCGGCTCGGATCTCGAGATCCGCACGCGCGGCGCCGAGTTGATCATCAATCCGCGCACGGAGCAGGACGCCGCCCGCGTCCGCGTGGACCGTGAAAGCAAAACCGAAGGAACCAGCGAGGTCGTTTCCTCCGACAAAGCCAGGCAATTCCGGATCACCCTCGATCCGGTCGATGCCGCCCCCGAATCCACCGCTTCCCGCCGGATGATCGTCCGCATCCAGGGATACGACGTCATCTTCGAGGGAGACGAAGACCCCGCCGCCCATGAAACGCTCCCCCATTCCATCAACATCAAGATCCCAGAAGACCTGCTCGCCATCGAAAAGAACGACGTCCGCCACTACCTCGCGGCGCGCAATACCAGTAAGCGAAACCAGGACGACCTGAAGTACAACTATAACAAGCTGCTGGCGTCGATCCGTTCGGAGATGCACTCCCGCGCGTCGTTCGCTGTATCGTGCTTCATTCTGGTCATGGTTGGCTGTGCGTTGGGAATGATCTCGAAGAGCGGCAACTTCCTCTCGGCCTTCGCCGTCAGCGTCGTGCCGGCGCTGCTCTGCATCGCACTCATCGTCACCGGGCAGCACGTCTGCGAAAACACCCCCAAGTCCATGGCCATGGGCCTTTCGCTGGTCTGGAGCGGAAATGTCATCGTGCTGGTCATGGCAATAATTTTGCTTGGAAAGTTGCATCTATGAGCAATCCGTTGTCAAGCGGGAAAACGGTTTTATGAAACGGGTTTTTCCAAGCATCTATCCGGCATCGCCCCGCGGGGTGTGCCATTTAATAAATTCGGGGCCGGCCGCCATTCAAAACGTCGAGGTCCGTT
>JBBRRL010000508.1:0-2245 GCA_038200775.1 Nitrospirales bacterium | reverse complement strand
GTCACCCGAACCCCGATCTGATCCGCGAGCGGATAAGGCTCTTTCGTAGCTCTATTTCGAACCAATTCAATGCCGGCGATCAAGCCGATTTGGCGGACATCGCCGACATGGGGATGCGTCGAGATCGGCTTCAACAGTCTTCGGAGAACTTCTATTTTAGGCCAAAGCTTCTCGATAGTACGCTCCCGCCTAAAGATGTCCAAGTTTGCGAGGGCAATTGCGCAACCGAGCGGATTCCCGGTGTAACTGTGACCGTGAAAAAATGCTTTGAAATCTTCAAAGCGCCCGAGGAACTGTCGATAGATAGGCTCCGTCGTCAATGTCGCCGCCAGCGGCATATACCCGCCGGTGAGGCCTTTGCTGATCGCCATCAAGTCGGGTTTTATACCCTCATGCTCGCAGGCGAACATACGTCCTGTTCGTCCGAAACCGGTCGCTACTTCATCCGCGATGAATAAGGCGCTATAGCGCGTTGCAATCCGACGAAGTCGTTTCAGATATCCCGGGGGCATGGTGATCATTCCACCCGCAGCCAGCAACATCGGTTCGACCACAATACCGGCGATCTCTTCATGGTGCTGCTTAAGAATGTCTTCGACGGCATCGGCGCAAGACAGCTTGCATTTCGGCAACGTTAATCCCAACGGGCAGCGGTAACAGTAGGGGGCATGCGCCTCAAACGTCGGGAATAGCAGCGGTCTGTAACGTTCATGAAATATTGGAATTCCACCCACGCTCACGGCGCCAAGCGTATCGCCATGATAGGCTTGACCCATGTGCAGAAATCGTGTCTTTTTTTTCCACGGCCCGCCTTTGAGTTGCCAATACTGAAAGGCCATCTTCAAGGCGACCTCCACAGCCGTGGACCCGTCATCCGAATAGAACACTCGCGTGAGGCCGGCAGGAGCGATGTCAATCAGCTTCTTGGCGAGCTGGATGGCGGGCACATTGGAAAGCCCCAGTAGGGTGGAATGCGCAATCTTCTTCAGCTGCGCCCCGAGGGCGCGATCCAACGCGGGCTTTTGGTGGCCATGGATATTCACCCAGATTGAGGACGTGCCATCGAGATAACGACGGCCGTGGATGTCCTCCAAGTACACGCCCTGCCCGCGCTCTATAATGAGCGGGGTTTGTTTTTCCCATTCACGTTGCTGCGTAAAAGGGTGCCAGAGATAGCGACGGTCATCCGCCTCGAGACGGCGCCTGCGAACCTTTTGGATCATGCGTGGAAGGCCATTATAGGACGGGGTCTTCGCTTTGACAATGTAATGGAAAACAAATATAATCTTCGGAGTCTGCCCGAAGGAAACCATTTGCAGAGTCAAATCCGTAACTTCTCCATAATAGCGCACATCGACCACGGTAAATCGACTCTAGCGGACAGGTTGCTCGAATACACAGGCGCCATTTCCCTCAGAGAATCGCGGGAACAAATCCTGGATGCGATGGACCTTGAACGTGAGCGCGGTATCACGATCAAAGCTCACACCGTCACCGTCCGCTATAAGGCAGAGGATGGACAGGAGTATTTGCTCAACCTGATCGACACGCCTGGGCATGTTGATTTTACTTACGAAGTTTCTCGTAGCCTTGCGGCGTGTGAGGGAGCGTTGCTCCTCGTGGACGCTTCCCAGGGAGTCGAGGCACAAACCATTGCCAACGCGAATCTGGCGATGGAGAATGGGCTGACAATCATCCCGGTGATCAATAAGGTGGACCTGGCCAGTGCCGACGTGGACGGCACCAAGCGTCAGATCGAGGATGTCTTAAGCCTCGATACTCACGACGCAATCCTGACGAGTGCCAAGGCAGGACTCGGTACCAAGGAAATCCTTGAAGCCATCGTGAAACGGATTCCACCGCCACGGGGCAATGCCGAAGCTCCCCTCAAAGCTCTGGTTTTCGACTCCTGGTTCGATAACTATCAGGGAGTGACAGTGCTCGCCCGCGTAGGAGACGGAGAAATCAAGCCGGGCCAGAAAGTGCGCATGACCGGGACCGACAAGAATTTTGAGATCCTCGAGGTCGGGATCTTCACGCCGAAGCGTCTGAAGCAAGACAAGCTTTCCACGGGCGAAGTCGGCTATGTCGTCGCCGGAATCAGGCGCGTCGGGGATACCCGAATCGGCGATACCCTCACGGAGACAGATCGTCCAACCGAGTCCCCGTATCCGGGCTACAAAGAAGCGAAGCCTATGGTATTCTGCGGTCTGTACTCAACCGACGCCGACCGCTACGAGGACCT
>JBBRRL010000507.1:0-2262 GCA_038200775.1 Nitrospirales bacterium | reverse complement strand
CGTTCCAGATCGAGTTGCCGCTTCCGAATTTCATCCTAGACGGAAGAAGAACTCGGCTGGGGCGTTATCGGAGCGAGAGGCACGATTGGAGCTTGGATGGGAGTAGCGAGCTTGATCTGAACGTAGGTCGTAGCGTCGGCTTCTGCCTGTACATCCATCTCCTGGCGGCTACCACCCACCATCGCCTCTGCCGCCACCTTGTGGCTTCCCGGCGTCACGACTATTTTCAGTGCCGTCGGGCTACTGGCGATTCGGCGCAGACCGCCATCCACCTGGACCCAAGCTAGTTCACTGGTCTGGACAGCCAAGTACGTCTCTGCTCGACCAGTGGCAGCCAGCATCAGAGTCGTTCCTGCGAGATACATCAGTTTCTTCGTCATGTTCATTTGTCCTTTTTGTTTTCGTGTTGGGTTAAGTATTAGGCGGCGCCTCCGCATCGGGCTGGTGAGCGGGCCGCCGGAATGGTTCGATTAGGCGGGAAGGAACCAGACCCCGCGGCCTGGTCCCATACCCGGCTCTTGCTACTACTGCACCGTATGATTGGCGTTGTGAGCCGCAGACTCCGCCTGTTTGCGTGCCATAGCGCCGAGCACCGGAATTTCGAAGGGCTGGCCGTTGTAGGCGCGGTAGAGCTGAAAGACGGTGAAGCCACCCGCCGCCAGATCAAACAGGGACTGGAGCGACTGGAAGTTGCCGCCAAGCATGCCGAGCATCGTGTGAGTCGCGAACATCGCGATCACGGTAAACAGGGCATGGAAGCCGTGGAAGCGGATCCCTGGTGTATTCTTGCCGGGGCCGAGCAGAGCGGTGAGCCCGGCGCTGGCGTAGGTTAGCAACAGCGTCGTGTTGCCGGATTCAGGGGGCGCCAAGGGCGGCGGTGCCGTCCCTGGGCTGGGGCCGAGATTTTTCGGAGTCACGTGAGCACCTCGTCATTTTGGATTAGAGGCTGAACGTTTGCCGCTCGACCTCTGATCCCTTATGCCGGTTTCCTCCTCGTTTCTCGGCTCCGTTGATGAACTTTTTTTGAATAGCCATCACAAAGACTTTCCGCGGCGACAAATCCGCCGCCGAGGACTCCTTGAATCCTCCCGCTTAATTGCTAAGGCGCTACGAATTGATTTGGCTATCTCCGACTTACGAGCTTGCTGACTCGATATAGAATCCACCCAAATTTCCTGAGAAGACGAGCAGAGCCTTGTATAGGCGTTAGGTGCGCATCGTTTGATGGCCTGCGCGCTCCTTGGGGGTATTGATGCCGAGTGTTTCTTTTATCGATCATCCGTTAAGGGCGGTTGCTCGCTCGAAAGCGGCGCGCGTCGGGTTTGTTTTTCTTCCGATACTTCGGCACGATACGGTGCGTTTGTCTCGGCTGCTCCTTTGTATTGCGCTCTCGGCTGGTGCAGCTTGCGTGGCGTCCGTGAGCGCCCACGCGTGTGGCTGCGCGATTTCTATTTACCTCGGCACGGGATGTTTGGTGGCATTCGCACGATCTCCTCTTTTCCCGAGTCGGGAAATCCAACTTCTTAAGTCTCAAACGTCACTGCATCCGCGAAAGCCCTTGTCGGCAATTCTCCATAAGGTGACAATGAGTGGTATTGCGCTCTGTCCGGGTGGATCGGCGTCTTCCTAGTGGTGCCTGGCTCTAATCGCCCGCGGCATTACGTTTGTGTTTCGGTGTTCCGCACGAGCAATTTGCGGTTGGCGTTGGAAGAATCAGGAGCGCGGAATCCAAGGAGATGCTTTCGAGCGATTCCTGAACGACTTCCGGACCCAAAATTTGCGGGTTATGGTTCATTTCCCGCAGCCGGAAGATGTTCCGTCAACGCCCCGCAAACTCCCGCCCAAGTAAGTATCCGCCGAAAGCCGAGCCGCTGTTATATGATGGGCGCGATGAACTGTCTTTTGGTGGTCTTTTGGTGGTCGCCTCCCAGTGAATCAGACGCTTCCTATGCAGCGGTTGAACGAGGACACGTCTTTCGGACACGTGATCGAGCCAGAATGACAACGCTTACTTCTCAAGTAGGGACCTCGCCGCGCTCATACTACCTCCGGCGGGCGCGACTCGGAACCAGCGATAACAACTACTAGCGGCGCGTGCCTCCGACGGGCAGGACCAAGCCGACGGTTAGAGCAGCCGGTCGGATGTTGACCTGCACTTCGGGCTCGTCGGGCGTTAACAGGATTCGTGTCGGCAGCGAGGCAGACGACGAGAGGGTTGAAGTATGTAAGGTTTGATCGCTGGTGCAACCGAGAAGCAACGTT
>JBBRRL010000506.1:0-2269 GCA_038200775.1 Nitrospirales bacterium | reverse complement strand
GGTGGTCGAAAGGGCCGGACCCGCCGTGGTTACGGTGATCAACACGCTCGATCCGGGGCTGAATCGCGGCTATAGCGTCCAGGCTAGCGGCAGCGGCGTTATCATCGACCCGAAGGGCTACATCATCACCAACAATCATGTGGTGGCGAAGGCCGACGAAATCAAGGTCCTGCTCGACAACAAGCGCGAGTTGAAGGCGAAGGTGGTCGGGGTTGATCCCAAGTCCGACGTCGCCGTCATCAAGGTCGACGCGCAAGGCCTCCCAATCGTCCCGTGGGCGAATTCCGACAAGCTCCAGGTCGGCGAATATGTCCTGGCTATCGGGAACCCATTCGGCCTGAATCAGACCGTGACAATGGGCATTATCAGTGCGGTTGGACGGGCGAACGTGGGGATTGCCGAATATGAGGATTTCATCCAGACAGATGCTGCGATCAACCCGGGCAACTCTGGAGGCGCGCTCGTAAACGTGCGAGGGGAACTGATCGGCATTAACACCGCCATCTTCAGCCAAAGCGGAGGATATATGGGCATTGGATTCGCGGTGCCCAGTAACATGGTCCGCTCGGTGATGGAGCAGTTGATCAAGGGCGGGAAGGTAGTCCGTGGATATATGGGGGTGTCCATCCAAGAGCTGAGCCAGGATTTGGCCAAACAGTTCGGATCGCCCGAGACACGCGGTGTCTTGATCACAGACGTCATGGGAGACAGTCCGGCGAAGCGCGGAAAATTGGAGCGGGGCGACGTCATTGTCGAATACGACGGCCATTCGGTTTTGAATCCCACGCAGTTTAGAAACCTCGTGGCCCAAACCCCTGTCGGCAAGAAAGTACATGTCAAGGTACTGCGTAACGGTAAGGAGCGGGACCAGGAGATCCTGGTCGTGGAGCAACCGCTCACATTGGCCCGCGCCGGAGGCGAGCCGGAGGAACAGGAATCACGCGCAGAGGGTGTCTTCGCGGGCGTGGAAGTGCGGGACCTTTCTTCCGATCTCATTCGACGTTTCAGCGTTCCTCGTGACAAGGCCGGGGTTGTTGTCGTCAGTGTGGCGCAGGGGAGTCCCTCCGAGGAAGCGGGCTTACGCGCTGGAGACGTCATTACCGAGATCAACAGAAAGCCCATCGCCAATGCTCGGGATTATTTCAAGATCGTTGGAAGCCTTGGTCCTCAGGACCCTGCGCTTGTGCTCATTTTGAGAAACAGTCGGAATATCTATATCACCATCAAACCTTAAGCCATCCTCTCGGCACCATTCGAATTCAAATCCTCCTTACGGTTGAAATCGGGCTGTGGTATTATGAGCCCGCCTAATAACGGCTTTTTGACGAAAGGGGGTGGCTTTATGGTGCTCCGTGCGACATTTGTCGTTCTTTGCATCATCGCGGGTCTTGCCCTATTTTCCGATGGTTTCGATCAACAGGGCGGATGGATGTTGGCCTCCGTTGTCGGCTTGGCCATTGCCGCCGTGGTGTTGAGTCTGGAGTATGCACTTCGCAACACCAAGACGGACGCGCTTCTCGGAGGCATCACGGGGCTTGCCTGCGGCCTGGTGCTCGCAGGGGTAGCGGCGTGGGCAGTGGCGGTCACGGTGCCGGCGGTGGAGACGGTGCCGATTCTGGGCTTATTACTGCTGGCGGCGTTTCCCTACCTGGGACTGGTCTATGGCGTAAGGATCTTTGACAAAGCAGGATATGTGAGGCGTATGCGCGGAATTGAAACAGTGGCGACACTGATCAGCAATAAGATTCTTGATACAAGCGTCATCATCGACGGCCGAGTGGCCGATCTCTGTGAGACCGGTTTTTTAGAAGGCACCTTCATCCTGCCGCAATTTATTCTGAACGAGCTCCAGCATATTGCCGATTCAGCCGACCCTCTGAAACGCAGCCGGGGACGGCGCGGGCTGGACATTCTCAACAAGATCCAGAAAATGGTCGATGTCGAAGTCCGCATCGTCGACGAGGACTTTCCGCATGTCAAGGAAGTTGACTCGAAGATCGTTGTCCTGGCCAAGAAAATGAATGCCAAGGTTATTACCAACGACTTGAATTTAAGCAAGGTCGCCGAACTGCAGGGGGTGCGAGTGTTGAACATCAACGAGCTGTGCAATGCTCTCAAGCCTGTCGTGCTTCCAGGCGAGCAATTGCGCGTCTTTGTATTGAAGGAAGGCAAGGAGTCGGCGCAAGGCGTGGCCTATCTCGATGATGGAACAATGATCGTTGTCGACAACGCCAAGCGCTATATTGGTTCCAACGTCAATGTCGTCGTC
>JBBRRL010000505.1:0-2273 GCA_038200775.1 Nitrospirales bacterium | reverse complement strand
GTCTGATGGGGATGCAAGGCGATTTCTTACAGTTGCTTAAAGAGCAGGGCTATCAATTGGGAACAGCGGCTGTCGTCCGCGATGGACAAGAGTTGACGAGTGGTACGACGATTCTGGCGATGAAGTATCGGGACGGTGTGCTGGTTGCCGGGGACCGTCGGGCAACTGCCGGCAACATGGTGATGTACGATCGGACAGACAAAGTTCTTGAACTCGATCGGCACAGCGTGTTGGCGATTGCCGGTGTACCGGCAACCGCGTACGAGATGGTGCGCGTGCTGGAACACTCGTTCAAGTACTATCGCCGGACTCAACTTCAAGAATTAAGCTTCGAAGGCAAGTTGCGGGCGGTGTCGAAACTGCTCAAGGACAATGTACCGGCCGCGTTAGCTGGAACGGGGGCGGTGGTCCCGATTTTTGCCGGATATGATTTAGACCAGGGCACGGCAAAAATATTTTTCTACGACCTTCTGGGGGCAGAGTTTGAGGGAGCAGAATACGCGGTCTCAGGATCGGGGTCGCCGACGATTCGCGGGATCCTGCATTATCTCAACAACTGGGGCGCCCAGCCGCTCAGCGAATTGTCCGAGGAAGAAGCCACGATCCAAGCACTCAGGTTGCTGACCTGTGCTGCGGAGTTTGATTCGGCGACAGGCGGGGTCAATCGTGAAGCCAACCTGTATCCGGTGGTAAAATTTATTGCGAAAGCAGGAGTCCGGGTCGCGCCGGAGAGCATTTTGAAGCCACTCTTCGAGGACCGAGTGTGTCGCCATGTATGACGAGCCGTATCGGTGGGTTGAAGCGGTCGGCAATCGCCGCCAGTATTTGGACGAGCAGTTTAAGCAGGGCAGCCCTGTCGTTGGCCTATCCTATGCAGACGGCATTTTGCTCCTCACCCTCAGCCGCGGCACGCCGAAACTGTACGAGATCTACGACCGACTTGGATTAGGAGGGATGGGACACCCCGCGGACTTGGAAAAGCTGCGCTTCAATCTGTTGGAGATGGCGCACGTAGAAGGTTTCAACCGCTCACCGTCTGACGTGACCGGCTCGAGGCTCATGAAGAACGGTCTCGCCCCTATCATTAAGCAGGCGTTCGAAGAAATCTACAAGGCGCCTTTTATTGTGAAGATCCTGCTTGCCGAGGTCGGGGTCAAGCCTGAGAAGGACACGTTCCTGACGGTCAACTATGACGGGACTTTCGAAGAGATGCCGGGATGGGCCGTTATGGCGGCAACGCCTGCCGTCCAGCAGGACATGAGCGCGTATCTCAAACGCGAAGCAGGGCTTGCCTCTGCGTCCTTATCGCGGGCAGTGAGCAGTGCCCTCCACGCCTGGGCTCTCGGATCGATGGCGCAGCAGCACGCGGAGGCCGAAGGTGATCAAGAGGCCTCACAACCGGCTGCCGCGACTCCAGATATGACCGCCTTGTTCGCGCATCTTCGTGAGACAGCCGCTGAGAAAACCGTCGAGTGTGCGGTCATGGAACGCGGCGCGCCCGGTTCATCGAAGTATCGCACACTCACGCCCGATGAACTTGCTGATGTGTTGCCCTCTGCGATGAAAGGCTCGGCTCAAGATCAAGGCGCCTCACCCTGATTTCTTGTCATGCTCAATAGGATCTTCGGGCTCGAAACTGAGTATGGCCTCCTGATCAATCAGGACAGGCCTGAACATTCGCCCTCATGGCTTGCCCATCGCATTCGCGATCAGGTGTTTCATATTCAACGACGGGGCGTGCTGGATTTGCACCACCGCGGTCATGACGAGCCGCCGGGCAATGGCGGGTTCCTCACCAACGCGGGCCGCATCTATCTGGACATGGGCCATCTCGAATATGCCTCGCCGGAGTGTGGGAATCTCACCGACTTGGTCGCCTCGGATCGGGCCGGTGATCAGCTTGTGCAGAGCGCGGTGCAAGGCGCTGGGTTAGCGGATCACGTCTCGCTGATCAAGAACAATATTGATCATGAAACCGACGCGACGTTTGGATCCCACGAGAATTATCTCGTCACCAGGAGGTTTCCATTTTCACGCCAGGGTCTCACCCCCCTCGTGACGTTCCTGGTGACGAGGCAGGTCTACACGGGATCTGGTCGCGTCGGCGCAGCCGCTCCACAGGAGCAGTGGGTGCAGGTTGGCGATGTCGGTGATGTTATCCTCCATTGGCCAGGCTCGCGCGAGAGCGGAACTCCTGCGTCACTGCCTTTTCAAATCTCCCAGCGAGCCGACCACATCGTGAACGATTTCTTCGAGTGGGTGCAGCAGAATCG
>JBBRRL010000504.1:0-2275 GCA_038200775.1 Nitrospirales bacterium | reverse complement strand
TTCCGCATGGCAGCTCAATCGCTTCAGCGTAGTGAATCGGCACTGGGAAACTTTTATCGCCGCATGCGCACCAAGCTCGGAGCCCCAAAAGCCATCACCGTCACCGCACATAAACTGGCGCGCATTGTCTTTCACCTGCTGAGAACTGGGCAAGCTTACGACGACACCGTCTTCGCAGACCAGGAAGTGAAGTATCGCAACAGAATCGAGAACCGGCTCAAAGCACAAGCACAGGCCCTCGGGTTTACGTTGGTCAGCCAAGAGGTTTCTTAGGAGCAGAGCTCGCCTCCGCTTCACCGGCTGAGACCGATTGTGCAATACACCGGCAGAAATGATAAGGAATTTTCAATGAACGGCAGTGCGGCTTTTGCGCATGTGTGTCACTTTAGGGGTTCACCCCACACTTTCGCGTTCATTCGTGTTTATTCGTGGCTAGCATCCTGTCACACTCCCCGCCAAATGTCCTCCAAATCCAGCCCGAAACCATGCACCGGACCATCGCCTCCCAACGAGTTGATGGCAACTGCTTCTTCCGGTTCCTGTCCTGACCGATAAATATGCACCGTACGCCGGTCCGCGTCGATCAGCCAGCCCAGCTCCGCCCCATTTTCGATCCACTCACGCATCTTCGACTTGACAGCCTTCAGTCTATCGGTCGGTGAGGTCAGCTCAATCACAAAGTCCGGGCACAACGGAAGGAAGCGCTGTTTTTCCTTTTTTGTAAATTGGGCCAGGCGGCTCTTCAAAACCCAGGATGCATCCGGGGAGCGGGCTGCTCCGTTTGGCAGCAGATATTCGGTGTTGGAGTCCAGTGCGATCCCGCGACCATCGGCCTTCGCCCAGTTGCCCAATTGACGACACAAATCATTGTTGCGGTACCCGGTCTCAAAACCGGTCGGCGGCATGATGATGATCTCTCCCTGCGCGCTTCTCTCGATCCGCAACTCCGCGTTCTTCATGCAGAAATCAAAGAATTGATCGTCGTCCATCGGGCGCTCGGATTGAATCAGAAACGTCGCGCGAGTTTCGATGTCGGGCAGCACAACCTGCATGCTAATAGAGTACGGGATGTTCGCCGTGCTAGAGGGGCCCTTGATTTTATTCGCGTTCATTCGTGTTAATTCGTGGCTATTCGAGCCGGCCGAAGTTCAATTCATCATCGAGCACAATCAAAGAGGATGTCCGATCCATGTCCACTTTGGGGGACACGGACCTGCCACGGACCGTCGGCAGTCGGAACGCCGTCTCCGGGAAAGCATCCATACGTGTTAGCTGATGCCGTAGAGCATCTTGTAGCAAGACACTGAGAGTGATACCGCGTTCTCGGGCGCATCGCTTTGCATTATCCAAAAGTGCATCGGGAAGATCAATTGTAGTCCTCACCTCATGAGAATAACACGCCATGTCCGACCACTTGACTTTAGTCTTAAGACTTAGTCTATTATGAGAATAGATGGAAGTTAACATTCATGAGGCCAAAACGCATTTCTCCAAGCTCCTCGAGCGCATTTCTTTGGGTGAGGAGGTCACGATCATGCGAGCTGGCACCCCGGTCGCACGTTTGGTCCCACTCGAGAAGCTCCCCCATCGTAGGCAGTTGGGCTGGGCTGCCGGAGAGTTTGTGGTTCCCGAGGACTTCGACGCGCCTCTTCCGCCTGACATCGAAGAAAGTTTTTATCGGTGAATTATTTACTGGATACCCATGTTTTCCTATGGTTAGCGTCGGACCCGTCCCGGCTATCTATACCTGCCGCTGAAGTTTGCCAAGCCGGTCAACTCTCGCTGAGTGTGGTCAGTATCTGGGAGATCGCCATAAAAATGCAAATCGGAAGACTTAAAATCCCCGCTGCTCTTCAGGACCTGATAGACAAGTACCTCAGAATTGGCCAGATCTCGGTTCTTCCCATTCACGCCCGCCATGCCTTCCGATACGCGGCGCTACCCCTCCATCATCGGGATCCTTTTGATCGAATGTTGGTGGCACAAAGCCTTGAAGAGGGCCTGCCGCTGATTAGTCGCGATCCTCTCCTGGATCCCTACGCCATCGAGAGAGTTTGGTAAGCATGCGCCCGCTTTTGATCGTCGTCCATCAGTCGGCATTCTATCTTGGCCAGTGTGTTGTAACCCCACCTGACTGATCTCATTAGTTTTCATTCGTGGCATTTGAATAGACTTCGGTACGTGTCATCACTCATACTTAATAATATGAAATTAGGAGTGCGCGGCCAAGTCACTATCCCTAAAGAGATTCGCAACACATTCGGCCTGACACCGG
>JBBRRL010000503.1:0-2282 GCA_038200775.1 Nitrospirales bacterium | reverse complement strand
GGTCGTCTGGGGAATTTCCTGGAAGAGTCGCTCGTGAAGACATTGCCCTATAATGCCTCTGAAGTCTTTAAGGGTCTCGTGAGCTGTGTCGGGAATGATTATTGTAATCTGGCGGTTATTGAAACGAAGTCTCGTGCGTTGACGGTCGCCCGACACTTGGAAGCAACACTGAAAGGCGTGAAACCCATCACCATGCATTGGTCGGGATGCCCCGCCGGATGTGGGAATCATCTTGTGGCCGACATCGGGTTTCTGGGCAAGCGCGCGAAGGTGGACGGCCAGGTCGTTGATGCCGTGGATATCTACGTCGGCGGCCGCTCCGGACCTAACCCGAAGATGGCCGTCAGGATTCTCGAGGATGTGCCCTGTGACAAGCTGCCCGCCGTCCTGGAAGGCCTGGTGCCCTACCATACCCGGGAGAAACTGCATCGGAAAGGTCGGGGCAAGCCCGCTGTCATGCCGGCGGCCGGAAGCGTGAATTGAAGAACCGCTGTGTCCGGGCCATGTGTCTCTGAATGTCCCGCTGGAGACGGGCAGCAGCGACCTGCCACTCTTTGGCCTGATATCCCATACGCCGAGCCAAAAAAATGAATTCCTCGGAATCCGCCGGGGGCAGCACCAGATCCCGAGCGTTCCCCCGCACGATACGCAAGGCATCAATCAGCCTGCGCAGAAAGCGATACGTGAGCGTCAGCTTCGCTTCGGTGGCAGTGGGCAGCTTGCCCACACGCCGGAGCGCTCGCAACGCCGCGAGGGTGGAGGCACCGCGCACAGATCCATAGCGAGGCCCATGCTCTATCTGTAGGTACTGGACGGCGTATTCAATGTCGATCAACCCACCCGGACTGTACTTCACGTTCGTGACGCCCATCGGCACGAGCTCGGAGATCTGGCGCTGCCGCAATTCGACAGCGGTAGCCAGATCCCAAGGCGTACTCGCATAGACAAAGCGGTCGCGGAGCGCCTCGACGCGCTTACCCAACGGGCGATTGCCGGCTATCCATCGCAACTTGATGAGGGCTTGACGCTCGAAGGGCGCCGCAAGGCCACGCCCGCTATAGTATCGTTCCATCTCATCATAAGAAATAGCGAGCAGTCCTTTTTGGCCGTGAGGCCGCAAGCGAACATCGATGTGAAAAATGCCTTCCTGCTTGGCGTCGATTAGCCGAAGCAGCTCTTGGCACAAGCGCTCAAAGTATTCGCTGTTGCCGATCACAGTTGGGCCATCCGTCTGCCCCGATGCCTGGTAGACGAACAGCACCTCGATGTCAGAGGCATACCCCATCTCGCGCCCGCCGAACTTTCCAAGGCCGAAGAGTGAAAAGCCGCAGGTTTTACCGCTATCGGTTCGCGGGACACCGAATTGGACGGCCAACCGTCTCTGACACAACACCAGGATTTCATTGATGACGACTTCTGCAAGCTCGGTCAGTGCCATCGCGAATGGTTCCAGTTGCTGCAAAGGATCCATCAGATGCTGCATATCAATTCGAAATAGCTCACGATCCTTGAATTGGTTCAGCCGAGCCTTTTGCTGTTCATAGCCGGCCGCCTGTCCGAGCGCGCGCCGCAGGTCGCGAACCAACGCCGATCGTGTCGTTCTCCCTGCCCCTGGCTTTGCCTCCTGCAGCACGGGTAAGAGCGTCTCAAGGTTTGCGCGAAGAAAATCCTCCCAGAGAAAATCGCTCGTCCCAAACAGCCTCGCCAAAAGATCCAGGGTAGCCCGTTCATGAAGGAACGCGGGCAGGCGTCCTTGCGGCGCGAACTCGAGCACGTGATCGAGCATTTGATCGAAGTGCGCCAGAGCCTTCGCCGGATCAGGTGCGGCCGATAGACAATTCGTAAACTGTTTGATCAATACCGTGGTCATCCGGAGGGCCGCCTGGCCGCGCGGTTCGGTAATTCTCCGCCCCTGTCGGTCGGTCACGCTAAAGCGATCGTGCACCTGTCCCTCTCGACTCTTGATCGATCCGGAGTGAACCGTGATGCCGCGCATCGCCAGGGCATTCGAGAACGCATACAAAAACCCGGGCGAATCGGCTCCGGTGATGTCCATGGTAGTCCAGGCATGCCCGGGAAGGTTCTCGAATCGAACATCGACGGGCTGCAGCAATGTGCGTGGTCCCTGCGATCGACCAATGACCTCGGTCAGGCGGCGGTTCAGCCTGGTCCTGGCTTCCTGGAATCGGTTCTGGGCCAGTAGGTCCATGAGATGGATCATCTCCCGCTCGAATTCGACTTGTCGAGATTGGCTGAAGCCACTTGAAGTAAGGGGCCTCACG
>JBBRRL010000502.1:0-2299 GCA_038200775.1 Nitrospirales bacterium | reverse complement strand
GGGCAGCGCCATGATGAAATCATGCGCATTGGCTGCGATCGAAGCCGCCAGCAGTTCATCCGGCGTCGCCGTTAGCCGGCCGTACAAGATGTTATCCCGGATGGTCCCTCCGAACAGATGCGTTTCCTGAGGCACTAACCCGATCTGCCCGTAAAAACTTTTCAGGGTTACGGCGCGCAGATCGTGACCGTCGATTGTGACGTTCCCAGCCACAGGATCATAGAAACGATGCAGGAGATTGATCAACGTCGTCTTGCCGGACCCTGACGGTCCGACAATCGCCACGAGCTCGCCCGGCTGCGCCGAGAAGGAGACATCGACGAGCACGGGGATACGGGGATCGTAGGCGAAGCTGACTGCGGTCATCGCCACTGCCCCACGAACAAGCGGAAGGGGCCGCGCAGTGGGACTATCGTAGATATCCGGCGCAGTATCAAAGATTTCAAAGACGCGCTGGAGTGTCCCCTGAGCCTCTTTGACTTGTGAGAAAAGCCTGGCGAACCCGCCGAATGGCCCAATCAGCAGACCCGCGTACAGGACAAACGCGATCAGATCACCGGGGCTCATCGCGCCGCGGATGACCTGGGTCCCCCCGTACCATAACACTCCTGCTGCGGCAGCGAAGGTCACGAACGTGATCGTCGGGATAAATACTGCCAGGATCGCCGCCCTTCTCAGCGCGACGTCCATTGTTCGCCTGACTTGCGCTGCGAAGCGGGCGAGTTCGTATTGCTCTTGCAGGAACGACTTGACGACGCGGATTGCGGAGAGTACCTCTTCAAGAATCGTCGAGATGTGCGCCGTCTCATCTTGAATATTTGTGGAAAGGGCCTTGAGGCGTCTTCCGAAAAATCGGGCCACGAGCACAATGAGCGGCAGCAGGAGGAGGATCAGAAAACACAGCCGCCAGTTCATCAGAAAGAGAATGGTTATGCCACCGACAAGTGTGACAATTTGCTTGGCCGAATCAATCGGGGCTTCAGTCAGGATATGCTGCAGCGCCGAGATATCATTCATAAGGCGCGACATTAATTCGCCTGTGCGACGCCGGGCGAAGAACGGCAAGGACAGAGTTTCCAGGTGCGCGAAGAGCTGCGTGCGAAGATCACTCACCACCTGCAGCCCGATCCTTGCAGTAAGATAGCTGTGCCCCATGGCAAAGAGTCCCTGAGCGAGAAAGAGCATGCTCAGGACAAGGACGGGCGTATTGAGGGCCGACGGATCTCGCTGCACCAGCACCGTATCGACCAAGCGCCGCACGACCCAAAGCATCCCTAAATTGATGCCTGCGACCGCAACCACCAGGAACATCGCGGCTGCCATTCGGCCAGCATAGGGACGTAGGTAGACTGAGACCCTACGAAACGGGGACATGGAGGCCTTCACACGAGGAGTGCGGGGGGTGATGAACGACCTGGTGTCCGAATTATGGGACCGTTGTCAGCCTTTGCGACGGGCGAATTTCATTCGGCGTCGTAATTTTCGGTGCTTATGCTTCCGCATTTTCTTTTTACGCTTCTTGACGACACTCGACATGAACCCTCCGGTCGCGATACTAAATTTCGAAAGCAGGTGTGAAGCGGGCTGAGAGTAGTCGATCCAGAACCGGCTTGTCAAGCCTCGGTGGTGACAGCCGCTCCAACGGAACGCGGCGTCACGTGGTGGATCGCGAGGCCTTTTCACCGGGCTAGACGTGCCGCCATGCATTGTAGGTGATAATCTCGACTCGACGGAAGGTCGATGGGAGTGGAAGGCGCACCATAGCGTGCTATAATTGCCAACGCATGATGTTCCGCCTCCGAGAGTGCTATGGAAAATTCCTCTTGTCGATGCTCATCGGCTTCTTGGGTGTGACGGCGCTCGCCTGTACCAAACCCAACCGCGTGGATCCTGGAGATGCTGCGCAGGTCCGAAGCATCGATGCGACCATCGAGCGCCTGCGCCAAGCCTATATCACCAAAGATGCAGCAGCCTTCCATTCCTTGCTCATGCCGCTCGACAGTCTTCAGCGGCTTGAGCTGGAGGTTGAACGGGACTTTGCGATATATGATCGCATACAACTGGACATGGGGATCGATCGGGTCCTTATCGAAGGCACGGACGTGGCAGTCTATTTCCATTGGCAGGGGCAATGGTATAAAAAGAGCGACGATCCCCCGATCCGAGAGCGCGGTCATGCCATCCTTCGCCTCGTGGGTCATCAGAATCTTGCCTTGAGCAGCGTCGATGGCGACGCGCCTTTTGGTATGACATCTAGGCGACAGAGCAGCGAGCGTCCTGCTGGGCGATAGCAAACATG
>JBBRRL010000501.1:0-2301 GCA_038200775.1 Nitrospirales bacterium | reverse complement strand
CGCACGTGTTCGACTTCGACCGGGCTTAACGCCTTCGTGTTGTCCGGAGGCATGATGAGCTTCGGACCGTTATAGTTACTCTTCATGTACAGTCGGTAATAATCCTCCGGCGGATCCCAGTATTCGTGCGGAGAAAAGGATTCAATGTGCAGATAGAACGGCTGGTTCTCGTCGACGTTGTTGTCGAGCCACTGTCCCGCTTGCTGAAAGACCTGCGCGGCAAGCCAATCATCCTCTGTCTTCCAGTGCCGTCGATTCAGTAAATATTGCAACGCGCCGCCGCCTTTCCCAAGGCGCTGCGACGTGTGCGTATAGCGCGACATATCGATCGCCTTACGAGGTCCCGATTCCAGCCGGTCCTGCTCCTGACCGCGAATCCATCGCCAGGAATCGAACCCGCGCTGAAAATTCTTACCTGGTTTGAACTGATGATAAATGTCTGAGACGATCGCGGTAGTGTACCCGGCCGCGCGCAACGTCTCTGAGATCGTGACATCGTCCGCGTAAAGTTGATGCCAGCCGCGAATCTTCACATTGTCGTCAGGCTGCTCGATCAACTCGGATGGAAAGATCCTGCGCCCGGTATAGAGGGACCTCCTGCACGGAATCGTTGGCAGCACTTCCGGGTAGACATCCGCGAACACGGCGGACTTCGCGGCCAGTGCGTCCACATGCGGGGTGCGCACCTGTCGATTGCCGTAGGCACCGAGCCAGTGTGTGCCCCAGGTGTCCACGCCGATGTGGATCACATTCAGCTTCTGGTTCGCGGTATCGGATAGTTGTACACCGCCAGATGAGGCGGCAGCCGCCATCCCGGTCAGCAGGGACCGGCGGGTCAGATCGAGCGGGGTGGCGTCATGCATGCCTCTATCATGCCTCGATTCTCCACGAATTAGGGGAACCACTTCTTGCGTAACGCCTTGAACCGCTCAGTGATTGTTCCGTGCGGCTCGCCGGCGGAATCGGTGTGCGAAGCCACTTGCGGCGCGGGCGCTTTCTTCAACGGTTCGATGGTTTGCAAAATGCACGGCCTCTCATTGGCGAACTTCACGAGGTTTTCGACTAACGCATAGCTGCGCCTGAAGAGCTCGGTTGGCTGTTTCTCAACGCAAACGGAAAAACCAGTCCGGTCGTTCACACGCTCCAGCAGAACGGGATAAAAGCCTTTCAGCTTGCGCTGAATCAGAGCGGTTTCATAGCGGTGATGCCGAAGACTCCAGATGAACACGCGGAAGCCATCGAAATCGTAGGTCATGAGTCCCTTCTCGATGGTAGTCCAGAGCCAGATATCTTTCACCAGATCGCCATCGCGCAATTTGCCGAGCGAAAAATAAGAAGTGATGCGCCGCCCTTCGGCATACTGAGCCACTTCATCCGGGATAGCCATGAATAATCTCTGCGTGACCACCCACCCGCTTTGACCCCCGGCAGTGCGCACAAGAGTCCAATCGTCTCTGGGAACCGGCTCGGGAGCCAAACCTTTCGATTGACCAGGTTTCGATTGAACAAGTTTCGATTGACCGGGTTTCGATTGATCGGGTTCAGCTTGGCGAACTTCCTCGCTGTTCGATAATTTGAGCCAGTCGGCGGGAGGTTCAGGCGGGAGCGGAACGGGCGGAGCGGGAACTCGTGTCACTTTTACGGATTTTTCTTTCGTTGACGGTTTGCGCGGGATTCTCGCCGGTGGCGGCAGAAGCGCCTTCCGAAGGGGGACCAGGCGTGGAACCACCCGGTGGGCAATCACATCCACCTTCTCGCCTTCTTTCACCTGAACATAGCTTGGCGATTGCCGGTAGGGCTCCGTGTGGATGTTCAACACGTCGTACGTGGTCGCCTTACCTTGTGAGGGGAAATCTTTTGTGTCTTCCGAGAGTTGTCTCAGTTCTTTGATCTGTGCCGGACTCATCAACACGCGCTCATCGGTCCAACCCTCGACCCCCGTGGTTGTTCTCACTTTTAAAAAGCGGCGGCGCTGCTGAATGATTTGTAGACGCTCCCCGTGATGCACGGTAGCAACCACAGCCGAGCGTGGCCCGATCTCTTGCCGGATTGTAAGCGTAGCCGGGCCCGCGTACGCATCTCCGATGCCTGCTTCGCGGTCCGAGGAGGACTGGCACCCGGCCATCGCCAGGACCAGGAGCACACAAACAGCGGCGAAAAGTTTGCAGTTCATGCGGTAGGAGCCGGAGGACCTCGCTCTACCAAACAGTGTACTTTGGCCACCGCCGAAGATCGAAATCAGCTACTAGGTCCTTGACCGCTTAAATGAGTGTTTCTTGTAGCCGAACTTCCGGCGGGCTT
>JBBRRL010000500.1:0-2350 GCA_038200775.1 Nitrospirales bacterium | reverse complement strand
CTTTGTGGGTGGCTGGCTCTTTTCGCTCTTTGGCGCTGACGGTGTAACCGGCTTCAATGTCTACAGCATGGTTGTAGCTGTTATTGGTGCCGTTCTTGTGCTCGTCGTTTATCACGCGCTGTTCAGGCCCAGGGTCACTTAGGCTAATTTTTGAAGTCTCTACCAGCTCGTCCCGTCATCTCTCACTGACCATCACGGCGTTACGAAGCTGAAGGGGAGCTGCAATGTTTCGCAGCGGCTCGATTCCTTCACCGGTGCCACGAACCGTGATCGTGCCGTAGCCGAACAATCGACCTGCAATGGATTGGTCCACATCCACGCTCTCAACTTTTTCCATGTTGATCTCGATGGTGTGGCGCTGAACCAAGCCAGTCTTGTAAATGATGCGGCGGTTAGTGACTGCGATTTCAGTCCCAAATCGCTTGAGCCAAGCAGGAACGAACATGACAATCGCCGCGATGCCGCACACGGCAGTGGCGGCAAGTAGCGTCCAACTGCTTCGACCTGCGTATTGATACCACGCCAAAAACGCCAGCGAGAGTAAGAAGGCCCCAATGGCATGGAGGTAGACAAACCAATGAATATTTGTGCGAAACCGAATGGTCTCGCCGGGCTGAAGCACCTCTTGAACGTAGCTCATGTGACGACCTCGCGTGCCGCGGACCGGCGGGCTTGCGCTTGCTCTCTTCGACACAGGGACGGATGCCCTATCGAACCACATCTTGTACTCGGATAAATTGGCATTTCGCACACAAGGATTGCTGGAGCAGTCCTCGCCTGGGCTGTAGCACGGGGCCGATGTACTCAGCCACGAGCCCCCAAAATTGATGGCTCTGATGCGCGGTTAGCGGAACCGCCACGGTCCCGATCATGCCGCCTCCCGCCGCCTGCCTTCTCTAACTGGGCTTTTAGGCAGCGCTTAAGACGAAGGGTCCCGGAGACCGCCTATTTCGCGTCCCGTTCCAGGTTTTTGCGGAGGTCGCGTGCAAGACCTTCGACTGCCGTATCCTTAGCCAATTCCCGCGTCTCAGAGTCCGAAACGTGGTGTTCAATTCCCATGTGCCGGCTCATAGCCTGAAGAAGCTGAATCACTTTCGTTACCTCTTTTTCCGCCAAAAGATTGATCTGCAGATCCAGATGGCTGCGCCGGTCCGCGCGTAAGCTCATCCTGTTTTGACGGATCAGTACGAAGGCGGTGAGCAAGACACTCTGCAAAGACAGCACGACAGAAAGCAGCGAGAACGGATATGGGTCGAAAGGCCGCAACGCCGCCAGCGCACCGGTGTTGATGGTTATCCACGATCCAACGAAAACTAGCTGCCCAAGGATGAAAAGATTTGTCCCGGCAAACCCACCGATTGCTTCCGAGATGCGATCTGTTGGCGTAAGACGCTCCTCGTCCTCAGACTCCAGACGCACGACTGTCTCGATGTTCGTTGCGTGCGCCTTCTCGCCTTCGACCTGTTGCTGCGTCATGATCCAAATCTTTGAACAAGCACCAAGCCAAGGAGAAGGATGGCAACAATCGCCCCATGATCGAGCAAGCTCATCAACCCGGCTCGGATATAAAATCTGAGGGCACTGGGATGTTTCGACATGATCGCTACCTTGCGCATCAGGGTATGGCAGAAAGAGTTTGTGCCCCGTTAAGGTAACGACATGTGGCTTGTAACTGGGGGACGATGGATCGTTGGAATACAAACCATCTCCGGCAGAAGCGAAACACGCATTTTGAGCCAGCCTAAGGTACGAGCATCGGTGTCCCCGGAGGCTCATATTTCCCGCACAATCCCCTCCGGGAACTTTCCTCAGGTGTGTCGTGTTTTGAGGCCATGGGTCGAGCGACTGAAACACGCCAGATACTGTTGCTAGGACTGACCTTAGCGGCACTCCTTGCGAGCCCCGTGTTGGCCGCCAAGTACAAGCCGTCGCGCCCGACTGCCCTCACTGCTGAAGTTATCAACGACGCCCGTTGGTCAGTGGATGCCACGTCCAGGAAGATCAGCCCGCTCGTACTGAAAGCCGAGGTTCTACTCAAGCGGGCAGGCTTCTCGCCGGGCGTCATCGACGCCCAAAAGGGAGAAAATTTCCAGAAAGCGGTGCGGGCCTATCAGGAAGCGAATGCGCTTGAGGCAACCGGAGAGCTTAACGAGCCCACTTGGAACAAGCTCTCTACGGCCTCCAACGAGAACATTGTTCATCATTACACAATTGCAGCGGCCGACGTGGAACAGCCGTTCGTTTTCGCGTTTTCGACGAGGGCGGAAATCTCATTGCGTACTATCCCGCGTCGATAGGCAGCGCCGAGAAGCCGGCGCCCAGTGGCAAGTTCGAGGTGCGCAACATTGCT
>JBBRRL010000499.1:0-2353 GCA_038200775.1 Nitrospirales bacterium | reverse complement strand
GTCGAGCTTCGTGAGCACGACGCCCGTCACGCCCAAGGCTTCGTCGAACTGGCGGGCCTGCGCCAGCCCATTCTGGCCCACGGTGGCATCAAGAACCAACCAGACCTCGTGCGGGGCGCCGGGCATGGCCTTATGAAGCGTCCGCTTGATTTTTTTAAGCTCATCCATAAGATTCGTCTTGGTGTGAAGACGACCCGCGGTATCAATCAGGACAACATCGGCATGACGAGCCTTCGCGGCCGTGATACCATCGAAGGCAACCGCAGCCGGGTCGGCTCCTGGCTGAGGCTTCATAACATCCACCTTCACACGATGACCCCATTGTTGAAGCTGCTCGCCGGCTGCGGCTCTAAAGGTATCCGCAGGGACCAGGACAACGCGCTTGCCGTTCTTGGCGTAAGAGGCGGCGAGTTTCCCGATCGTCGTGGTTTTCCCGACACCATTGATGCCGATCATCAAGATCACGAGCGGTGAGCAATCCTCTGCCGCTGATCCTGTTCCGACCGATTTGCGAAGATGTTCGGCAATGGCGCTCTTCAGAACCGCTCGAACCGAGTCCGCATCCGCTTCCCCTGCTTGCCGCACCGTCTCCCGTACTGCGTTCATTATGGAATTAACGGACGTCATTCCCAGATCCGCGGCGAGCAAGGCGTTCTCGAGTTCCTCGAAAAGTTCCGGAGTGATTCTGCCAGTGCCGGGCAGCAGACGGCGAAGATTTCCGAGCAGTCCCTCGCGGGTCTTGGTCAGGCCTTCCCGAGTCCGCGCCAAGCCCTCGCGGGTCTTGGTGAGCGTCTCTCCGAGACGTTGCCAAATTCCCATCCCGGTTATGTGGTCCCAATGAGACGAAGCACTCGGCGTTCCTGGCCAGCCATGCGACGAGCTTCGCGCGCCCCGAGTTCATGATCATAGCCCAGCAAGTGCAGAACTCCATGAACAACGAGCCGGATGACTTCCTTGTGGAGGCTATGTCCGTACGCAGTCGCCTGACGCTGAGCAGTGGCCACGGAGATCACGACGTCGCCGAGCAACCGGGGCGGCCGCCTTTCGGAGCCAGGGAGACATTTTGGCGGAAGGATGGTGGCTGCATGACTGCATGCACCAAACCCCGCCTCTCGCGCACCGTCCGTCTCGAGCGGGAAGGCTAACACATCTGTTGGGTGATCGATTTTTCTGTAGCGCGCGTTCAGGGTCCGGATTCGCCGGTCCGACACCAACAGGATACTTAGCTCATCATTTTGGACACGCATTGCGGTTAGAACGTCCTCCGCGAGCCCTTTGATCCGCTTCATGTTGATTGGCTTGGAGCGTTGCAGGTTTCGCAGCAGAACGGGCACGCGGTCAAGCCGACTTACGAGAGGCGCCTGACCGGGTAGGTTTCTCATGATGCCGTTGGTACGCTTTAATGATCTCTTGCACGAGCCGATGGCGAACGACATCCTTTTCTGTGAAGTAGAGAAAAGCAATGCCGGGGATCTCATTTAGAATATCACGCACCTCAATGAGCCCGGATATTCGGTCCGAGGGCAAATCGACCTGCGTGATATCGCCCGTGACGACAGCCTTAGAATTAAATCCCAGCCGGGTGAGAAACATCTTCATCTGCTCGGACGTGGCGTTTTGCGCCTCATCAAGGATCACAAAGGCATCATTCAGCGTGCGTCCACGCATGAAAGCCAAGGGGGCAATCTCAA
Source organism: Nitrospirales bacterium (assembly GCA_038200775.1). GTDB lineage: Bacteria > Nitrospirota > Nitrospiria > Nitrospirales > NS-4 > NS-11. Next base: position 662 of record JBBRRL010000499.1, on the reverse strand, counting down.
TGTCACCCCGCTCGATCAAACGGTTCGCCCGCTCGAGATCCATCATGTCATAGAGGGCATCATATAGCGGGCGCAGGTACGGATTGACCTTCGCGATCATATCGCCCGGTAAGAAGCCCAATTTCTCCCCTGCCTCGACGGCCGGGCGCGCCAAACTAATCCGGTTCACCTCGCGTCGTGAGAGACTCGCCACGGCCATGGCCATCGCTAAATAGGTTTTGCCGGTACCGGCGGGGCCGATGCCGAGGACAAGGTCATGCTTCTGGATGGCTTCAATGTACCGGCGTTGCATAGGGGTTTTCGGCACAATCACGCGTTTGCCGCTACCGACCTCGATACCTCCGCGAAGGGATTCTTTCACGTAGGAAGGGTCTTCGCCACCTTGCAAATTGCGAATGGCGTACTCAACGTCGTCACGACGCAAAGTATGGCCCTCAGACATGAGATTGGTCAGACCGCCCAGCAAACGTTCTCCATCCCGCACTGCATTTGCGGGCCCGTTGAGAAGGATTTCTTCGCCTCGGGCTGAAACCTGTATACCCAATGCGTCTTCAATCATTTTGAGATGAGCGTCGCGACTGCCGAAAAGAGAGGAAGTGTCGATGCCTTCTTTGAGTTTGACTTTGAGAACCGCCACGTCAGACACGCGCGCAGGTCACCCC
>JBBRRL010000498.1:0-2356 GCA_038200775.1 Nitrospirales bacterium | reverse complement strand
CCACCAGGTACAGCAAAGGTGGTGCGGGTTCAGAGTATCGAGGTGGCCCTGTTCAATTTGGAAGGTCAATTCTATGCCATTGATAACATGTGCCAGCACGCCGGAGGTCCGCTCGGGGAAGGTAAGATCAAGGATGATGTCGTCATCTGCCCCTGGCACGGGTACCGCTACCATATCAAAACCGGCCTCTACCTCAAGAACCCCGACATGAGTGTGGCTTGCTATGCCGTACAAGTCGAGGACGGCAAAATCGCCGTGTCTGTCACCGCATGAAGCCGTTCCTTTTCTCCCTCGCCGGCGCCGCTCTTGCTGTTTCCATTGCCGGCGCGGCCACGCCTTCTACGCCACCCCCAGGAGACAAACCAGGACAAGAATTTCACAGTCAAGGCAACACCCACATTCAGCGCCTGGGTGACGCTCACGAGGCCTACAACAGCGAACCTCCCACCTCCGGGCCGCATATGCCCGGCATCGCGCCCTGGGGCGCATACAACCAGCCAATCCCCAAAGAATACCAAGTTCATAACCTGGAGGACGGCGGTGTCTTGATACAATACTCTTGCCCGAAGGGCTGTCCGGAGATCACCAAGAAACTGGAAGCGTTATTTCAAAAATACAAAAAGCGGACCGAGACCGATCCTAAATACAAGCATCTGATTATCGCACCCTATCCGCAGATGGATACCCGGATCGCGCTGACTGCATGGACGCGCTTGGAGAAGCTCAACGACTTTGATGAGGCCCGCATAGACCGTTTCATTGACGCTTACATCGGTATCGACCATCACAAGAAATAAACGCCCCGGCTATGGCATGACTTCGGCGGCCGGGCGTGATAACGCGGTCACGGACTCAGGCGTGAGCCCCACCAGCCACAGGTATTCCCATTCTATCCATCGGTGCGATTCATTCCCCGGCAAGCGCACCTCGACCCGGACAAGGTATCCATCTCGGTCCCGCGTACGGTTGTTGAGTTGCACTGTCCAGTCACTCATGGACGCAGATCGCCCCGGCCTCCCATTCTCACGCATGATGGCATCAATCGCCTGGCGAATCGTCGAGGCGCTTCGAGCCTGATGGGTTTGTACCAGCGCTAACGCTCGCGCCGCCTTCGGATCGGCCATTGGATTCAACGGCTTCAACAGGAGATAGGCCGCCACACCCCCGACCATCACAATGACCAGGCCCCATTCGATCACTCGAATCCATAGGGGGCGGCTCTCCGCATGCTCGCTGGCCGCACTCATAGGGATAACACAGTGTTACGGAGCATTATGGCCACCTTGACAACTCCAAAGACCATTCGGTACAAGTAATTGCTGTGAAATACTTCATCTATAGTGAGAGCTTACATCCGAATCAACTCAAGGAACGAGCCCCGGAGCACTCGTTTTTGTATCGCGGTTACCTCCCGGACCATACGCTGGCCTTTCCCAGGTGGTCAACGGTGTGGCGATGCGGGATCGCCAGTGTGGTTCCTTCAGTCGGCGACCGTGTTTGGGGTGTCGTGTTCGAGATTACTCCCGAGGATTTGAAAATTTTGGATCAATACGGAGATGAAGTGCCACAAGGATCTTTTCGGCATTCCACCATTAATGTCTGCCCCGAACACGAGCAGGATCAACCTGCGCGCAAAGAGATGGTGACCACCCACATTGCCAAACCAGCGGGAAAATTCAAGCCCAAGGACCATTATATAGACTTTGTGCTGGCCGGCTTAAAGCACTGGAAGCTTCCTGAGGAGTGCTTGGAATGGTGGGAATCCCAGCGTTCCCCCGCGTAGGAGATTCCAGATGCCTATCTATGAATATGACTGCCCTTCCTGCCGAAAGCAATTTGCGCTGCGACAGTCTGTCCATGTCCAACCGCATGAAACGGTCTGCCCGTCGTGCAATTCCCACGCCGTCGAGCGGCTGATTTCGCGCTTCGCTGCCAAGACCTACGGAGCTGGTGATTCAGATCCCTCCGGGGGAACCAGTTGCTCTCACGGTGGCGGGGGACGCTAGTCGCTCGCTGCATTTTCTACACATCCCTTTACCAAGGAGCGCTATATGCCGAAGCCCAAGTATCACATCCTCGTCTGCAAGAACACCCGTCCTCCGGGGCATCCGAAAGGATCGTGCGGCGAGCGCGGGGCGATGGGCATACTGAATCAGTTCAACTTCGGTGTCATGGAACGCAACCTGATCGGGCAGGTCATTGTCACCCCGACCGATTGTCTGGGCCCCTGCCAGTTCGGCCCGACGGTCGTCGTGTATCCCGATGGGGTCTGGTACAAGAACGTGACCGACGCCGATGTAGCGGTCATTCTCGATGAGCACGTCGGCAAAGGTAAGCCGGTGGAGCGGCTGAGAAT
>JBBRRL010000497.1:0-2361 GCA_038200775.1 Nitrospirales bacterium | reverse complement strand
GTGGCAAGACCACGACCCTCTACGCCGCGATCAGCGAAATCAACATCGCAGACGATAAAATCATCACGATTGAAGATCCGGTCGAATACCAGCTTTCCGGAGTGGTACAGATCCCGGTAAATGAGAAAAAGGGCCTGACGTTCGCGCGCGGCCTGAGATCGATCCTGCGCCATGATCCGGACAAAATCATGGTCGGCGAGATCCGGGACGCGGAGACCGCGCAGATTGCGATCCAGTCCGCGCTCACCGGACATTTGGTCTTTACGACCGTCCATGCCAACAACGCGTTCGACGTCATCGGACGATTCGTGAACATGGGTATTGAGCCCTACAATTTCGTGTCCTCGCTGAACTGCATTCTGGCGCAGCGCTTGGTCCGTACGCTTTGCATGCACTGCCGTGAGCCAGTCGCGCTGGATATGGAACTTGCCAGGGAGTCCGGATTGGACTACGCGCAGTTTAAGGATCTGCCGCTATATCAACCTCGTGGCTGCCCCGAGTGTCATGATACCGGGTTTCACGGTCGTCAATGCATTACAGAGTTTCTGGACTTGACCGACATCGTGAAGGAGATGATCCTGGAGAAAAAACCGCCGTCGGAGATTCGCAAGCGCGCAGGCGCGGAGGGAATGACCAGCCTGCGCGAGTCGGCCCTCGAGAAAGTGTGGTCGGGCGCCACCTCCTTGAAGGAGATCAACCGGGTGACTTTTATCGAGCAGTGGTAACGATGAAATTTGCACGGCCCCGGTGTGCCTTAAAGCTCGGTCCTGCCCATGCTGCGTGGGTGGACGTTTCAAGGCAATGGTGGGGACGCTCGCGGCATCACGCCCAGCAGATTGAACTTCCCCCTGGTTTGCTGCGGCCCTCTCCCGGGGAACTGAACATCACCGACGACACGCTTCTGGTCGAACGACTACGTGCTCTGGTCGGACGAAGCTCCCGAGGGTGGCTGCTCCGGCCCATCGTTCTGATTCTGTCGGATGTGTGCGTGCGGAGTCGGCTCCTAGAACTAGAAGAGGTGCCGGCGCCAAGAATTGAACGGGACGCGCTCATTCGCTGGCGTCTGGACAAAGAGGCATTCTTTCCGATGGCGGGCGCCCGGGTTGTGTCTCAAATGGTCGGGCCCAACACCGTCTTGGCCATCGTCATCCGGGAGACGATACTCGAGCAATACGAAGCGGTCTGTCGGGCGGCCGGGTTGCTCGCCGTGGATATCGATATTGCGGGTTTTCGCCTGTGCAACCTGAGCATGTCTCTTGTCCCTCCGCAACAAACCGTCGCGTGGTTGAGCCTTCTAGACGGCGGCTTTAGCCTCATCATTTTACGCGATCAACGCCCAGCCTTTATTAGAACCAAGACTCAAGCACGCTCGACCCTCGCTGCCGTCGCGCACGATCTCCAGCACTCGCTGGCCTACTGCCACGAACGACTCGGGATCGGCGAGATTCACCGGGTCATCCTGGTGGGGGCGAGCGCTGATGCCCAATTGGAAGACCTCCTCCGGACAGAGCTTGGCCTGGAAGTGATCCGGCCCGACTGGACAAAGATACCGCCGAGAACGCGACTGCCCAGCGATGATCCGGGTCAGGCAGGGATGCTTGCCGCCGCAGCCGGAGTTTTTGGATCATGAATATCCGTCCGTTTCACATCAATCTCAGCACGCACCCGGGCCGTTATGTACCGGTGATGCATGCCGGCCTGGGCGTCCTGTCATTGCTGTTCATAGCTCTGATCGCCTGGGATTGGCAGCAAGCTGAAATCATTCGTGAGCAGAGCCGAATGGTGGCGCAGGCGACGGCAAGGGTACGGGAGCAGGACCAGCACCTTCAGGCTGACGCGAAGGCGCAGAGGATGGACCTGTCCGACGCAGTTCTTCAGAAACTCCCGCGGGATGTGGCGTTCGCCAACCAATTGATTGCGAGGCGCGTGTTTTCCTGGACGCATTTTCTTCATGACTTGGAAGAGGCAGTCCCCGAGGGAATCGCCATCCAGAATATCAAGTTGGACGTGAAAACCTCTTACATTACCATGGGGGGAGCCGCGAACGGCTTAAAGGAACTCACTGCGCTAATCATTGGGCTTGAAGACCATCCGGCATTTCAGCATGCCGTCCTCGGTCAACATCGAAGCTTGGACAGCGGTGTCGTAGAATTCGGGTTGACGGTGCACTATAAGGGAACCGCGCGAGGCGCCTAATGCCAGGCCTGCGACAAATAATGACATCGCCCTACGCGGGACTCTTTCCCTCAGGGCTAGTGGCCAGCCTATTCTGCGGCGCATGGCTTGCCGTGCATCTGTTGATGCTGAAGCCCATTCAGGAACGACAGGTGCTGCTCGATACCGGCTGGACCGGAGCCCGAC
>JBBRRL010000496.1:0-2373 GCA_038200775.1 Nitrospirales bacterium | reverse complement strand
CCCTTTCCGGTGACTCGTGCAAGAGATCATTTGCTTCCCAGCCGGAGGAGGAATGGCAAGATGACTCCTACCCCGGCGCACGCAGCGTTCTTCAAGACGGAAATAGGTGAGCCAAAACGGTGCTCCGGATGGATGGAGACAAACTGGTATTGGCGCAAAATATCAGGAATTCTCGCGATTGTTTCTTCGATTGCGGGTCAAGCCGAGTTAGAACGGGAAAGGAGTTTGACGGGCCTATGCTCTGCTCTTCATTCCGTAGGCCCCTGACCGTCAATTCGCCGCGTCGATCATCACCTTTCCAATGAGTAGCGTTCTTACATCGGATCACCCGCTTTGGCACGGTTTTTTTGAATCGGCCAGGCGATCCCCGGAACGGCCGGCGGTTCGTGTAAGCCGCGAGTTGTCTTACGGGGAACTGGCAGAGCGAGCGAAAAGCCTTGCTGCAACCATTCAGTCGCGGCGAAACACGCCCTTAGTTCCTCTAACCGCAGTATTCGCTTATCGCTCGGAGACGGCCTATGCCGGAGTCTTGGGAACATTAATGGCTGGCCATGGCTATGTGCCGCTGAATCGGACGTTCCCCGTGGAGCGGACACGGTTGATGCTCGAGCGGTCAAAATGCGGATCAGTGATTGTCGATGCGGGATGTGAAGCACAATTGGAAACAGTCCTGGCGGGAATCAACCCGTCCTTGCTTCTGATTTTTCCGGACCGATCGGATGTGGCCGATCTCATCGCAAGATTTCCCATGCACCGTGTCGTCGGCGCCGATGACCTGTGCCCGGCGGAAGAGTGGCGCGCGGTCGATACGCCATTGACGTCGATTGCTTATCTCCTCTTCACTTCCGGCAGCACCGGCGAACCGAAAGGAGTGATGGTGTCCCATGCGAACGTGTTGCACTACGTCGAATATGTAAGCAGGCGCTATCAATTCTCGAGCGAGGATCGCCTGTCGCAAACATTTGATCTCACCTTTGATTTGTCGGCGCATGATATGTTTGTGGGATGGGGAAACGGCGCTTGTGTCTGTTGTCCAACACAAAAGGAGCTAATCAAGCCCGGGGCGTTCATCAACGAAGCGCAATTGACGGTTTGGTTTTCGGTTCCCTCCACAGCGGTGTTTATGCGCCGCTTTGGTGTTCTCAAAGAAGGCATGTACCCCGGCCTGCGGCTAAGTCTTTTTTGTGGGGAAGCGTAGCCGGTCGAGATCGTGCGCGATTGGGTGCGCGCAGCTCCGAACTCTGTCGTAGAAAACATATACGGTCCCACGGAGTTGACCATTGCCTGTACGGCCTACCGGTGGAACGAGGCTACCTCACCGGATGAATGCGAGCAGGGGGTTGTCCCGATTGGGGAACCTTTCGATGGAATGCGGGCATTAATCGTCGATCCTGAATTACGCGAGGTGGCGAACGGCGCCGACGGCGAACTTGTTATGACTGGCCCCCAGCTGACTCCAGGTTACTGGGGGGAGAGCGAGAGGACACGGCGCGCTTTCGTTCGGATATCGGGAGCAGACGAAACTTTTTATCGAACGGGCGATCGTGTTCGGCGCCGCGGGCCGGATCAACCGCTCCTGTACCTCGGCCGGCTGGACAGTCAGATCAAAGTGCTAGGGCACCGAGTCGAGCTCGGCGAGATAGAAGCGGTGGTTCGACGCGCGTCCGGTCTCGACGGCGTCGTCGCGCTCGGCTGGCCGGTATCGGAAAGCGGTGCCGACGGTATCGAGGTGTTTTTACAGACCGAGGCTTGTGACCGCGGCAGCTTGCTGGCGCGCCTAAGGTCAATCCTGCCACCTTACATGGTTCCTCGGAATGTCTGGCTGCTAAGTCACTTTCCGCTGAACGCCAACGGCAAGTTTGACAGAAACGCTCTATTCAAGAAACTGCAGGATGCCGGTAATCTGAGTGCGTCGCGCAGGCGTTAAGGATATGGCGATCAACTGGTTTAAAGTCCTCATCAGGACCATTCAGAAATTGTGAGCCTTATTGACTCGTGGGTAGGCAGTTTTCCGGAGCTGCAAAAGAAGGCTATTACAGAGGCTATCGAATCGTCGAGTCTGTCCAAGGTGCGTCGCGCTTTGCGCTTGCTTGACGACCTACCTGCTTCCCAGCGCGGCCCCGCTTTCAACGTCGAGCTACTTAGCACTTACAACCTCGAGCCGGTGTTACCGACTCTCGAGCTCGCCCTCAGTTCTATCCCGAGCCGCGCGCGCCTTCGGCTTGGTCCGCTTAATGATATAGAAGGGCAGCTTTCCCAAGGAACCGGTGCGGAGCGGCGTGATGCTCGTGCGATCCTTTGGCGGGTTGAGGAATTGCTGCCTGAGGCGCTTTATCCGTCTTCAAATGGCTTCCCGGAACAGCTCGCGGCCTG
>JBBRRL010000495.1:0-2377 GCA_038200775.1 Nitrospirales bacterium | reverse complement strand
TGTTCCTTACGCGGCTTCATCGATCTGCTCCTTCCGGGAAGACTTCAGTCCGAAGAAGAGCGGACCGGACCAGCGAGCTCCGGTGATCAAGCGTGCTATTTCCGACAGCGAGCGAAAGCGCTGTGTACGATAGAGGAATCCATCTTCTAGCACCGTCACCTGATGTTTCTTGCCGTGCCACTCCCTCATCAGTACCGTGCCGGTGGTCATCCGGCTCTTTTCCGAGGGTATAGAAACCGACCGGCCTGCGGCGGTATCGTCCGCGAATCGTTCCAGTAAGCGGAGTGTCGACGCTTTCAGACCACCCAGCGCCTCTTCCTGTAGCCGATAGGCAATCCCCTGGACTAGCAGGGACGAGCGGAGTTTCTTAGGCGGCGCGACATCAAACAAGGCTTGCCACCGTTTAATCAGCTCATCAGCACTTAGTTGGCGGAGTTGATCCAGTTGTTGGACCAGCTTTTCGGAGTCTCTATCTTTCAAGCCTTTCTTCATGTGTCCCGCTCCTGTGTGCGTACCAACACACATTGCTCGATTCGTGCCGTACATCCAGTCTGCGAACGCTTTTCCGAGAATCTAAAAGCTCCATGACCCGATCATCGAAAAGGAAGGAACCGCCATGTGGAGACCTCCGAAAGAGGAAAGACGTCACAAAGACCATTCGCGCACCGGCACGGTTCCGGCTCTTAGACGTGGGCTCGAGTAGGACGGCGGCGGACTGGCTGTCAATGGGTGGTTAGCGACCTTGATCAGATGGTGGCGGACCGACGATTTGAGTGGACCAAGTGCATTCTCCTGCATGCGGTGAGCGATCGCCGCGATCAGGAGGGAGCGGTGAATCTTCTGCGGGGAGGGCTTTGTGCCATAGAGGACGTGCCAGCGCTCCTTCAGCGCGTCGTCACCTCGCGTTCGCAGGTCATTCAATTCCTGCTCGAGTTTTTCGGCTCCGACCTCCGATACCATACGCTTCATAGAGAGTTTGCTCCTTGTTCCCATGCACACACATCGCTCGATTCACGGGATGTAGCCAGTCCTCCGACGAAGTCTCTACGCCGGTCACACACATTGCTCGGGTTCGCCCACAAAGCCAGTCGGCGTTCGCGCTCCCCATTCGCCTTACAATCGCCTCGATCTTTTTGAGAAAGGTCACGCGAAAGTCGCTCGCTTCACGGCCGCAACAGAGCAAGCATCCGAGGCCAGCCGCTACGGCTGAGGAGATAAAGGGAGAATGGAATCCGCAAAGTTGGCAAACAGCAACAAGCATCTATCGTCAGTCAGGCACGCTATAGAAAGGACCGAGAAGAATCAGAAGGATGCGGCTCGATCGAACATTGCGACAGCGCTTCGAAAGGAGACCGATCCGGTAGAGGCTAAGCCTGGACAGCCGGTACGGAAAAAGCCGGAGCGCAAGCCCAAAGCCGAGAAGCTGGTTTGCCGTTACTGCGGTAGCGACGACTTGGCGCCAAGCTTCATCAAGCGCCGCGATCGCCGCTGCCGCAAGTGTTTCGGTAAACGTTATGGGTCCGCGGCACGGGCGAAGACGGCGAGGATCAAGAAGTAGCAACCAACCATGAGACCCGGGATCGGGCGCAATGGCTCGGTCCCTTTTCTTTTTTGCATCAGAGAGGTAACCTACGATATCGTGCCTGGCGTCGTGGACTATTGGTTAATGGACCGCCCCGCTGACAAATAAACCCGGTTTTTATACAATTGAAGACATAGGAGGAAGCCATGAGCGAAATCGAGGTCGATCAAGCGATACGCGACCTGGAAGGAGGCAAGACACCGGAATGGATTACCGAACATCTGCGTATTTACCGCGAAAGTGGAGGGTCTGAAGGACATCTGTTTGATGCAAGCACCGTTGGCGGACGCGGCCTCATGACCTCCCTGTTGCTCACCACGACAGGTCGTCGCTCCGGCGCGCAGCGCACGTCACCTTTATTTTATGGCACTACAGATAAAGCTTACGTCGTAATAGGTTCCAAAGGCGGCGCCGATACACAACCCGGCTGGTACTTGAATCTGCTGGCCAACCCGGACGTCGAGGTGCAGGTCGCGAAAGAGTGTTTCACCGCCCGCGCGCGTATTGCGACAGGCAAAGAACGCGCACAACTCTGGGAGCAGATGGCTCAGCTTTATCCGCCCTATCGCGACTACCAGAAGAAGACCAGGAGAGAGATTCCGGTGGTTGTGCTCGAAAAACAGTTCGCACATGACTAGACCGGCTGGCCGACTTCTATACGGTTGCTGTCCGGTTCTTCGAGCGCCAGGTTCCATTGTCGGCCGACTTTTAGGGGCGTCATGATGTCAATCGACGCGGGCTTAAAACCTGTCATTCGAGCGGTGAGTAAGTAGGTCCCTCCGCCCACACCACCTA
>JBBRRL010000494.1:0-2384 GCA_038200775.1 Nitrospirales bacterium | reverse complement strand
TATCGACTTCGATGACCGGTCGATGACCGGGCACTCGCGGGTGCAATCATCCACCAAGGTCAACATGCGAATCACTCTTCCCGTACTGACACAGTCGCTCACAAAATCCATCGATTACCGTTGATTCGGCCTGGTGGCCGCCGGCTTGGTCACCGTCCCGTTCCAGCGGATCCGCCGTCGCTGCCGAATCCGCATCGCCAATCCTTCTTCGCGATATAACCGGTACACCCGCTTGTGATTGGCCCGTGTTCCTTCCCGCACCAGCATCGCCGTCAACCGCCGATAACCGAATCGCATGCGCTTCGCGGCCAACTCCTTCAAGCGCGCTCGCAATGCGGCGTCCCGTCCTGCTTTTCGCGGTCGATATCGGTGCGTCGATCGTGCCAACTCCATCAGCCTGCAGGTGTGCCGCTCGCTCATCGCGTACTGTCCCATCACGTAACCGGCGGCTACCCGAAGTCCCACAGGCGCTAGAAGTTTTTTGAGAGCACGTCCTTCAACGCCCGATTATCCAGCGTCAGCTCCGCCACCACGTGCTTCAGCCTCCGGTTCTCGTCTTCCAGTTGCTTCAGCTTCTTGGCGTCTCCAGTCTCCATCCCCCCGTACTTCGCTTTCCAGCGGTAGTAAGTCTGCTCCGCAATCCCGTGCTGACGGCACAACTCCGCTGTCATTAACCCGGCCTCGCCTTGCTTCAGGATCGCGATCACCTGCTCTTCACTATGCCGTGTACCTTTCATTGCCGTTTCTCCTCTCCTGGGTTTGGAAAAACTCTCATTCTAGGTGGTCCAGTTTTCGGGGGCTAGATCAGTGTCACACTCCACACGGATAACGTGCACGTTGCGTTAGCTCCGCGATGTTCCTTTCACCTTCCTCCAAAGATAAGGAGTGATTCCCATGTATACGAGAGTCGTAGAACTAAACACCAAACCCGGAAAAGCACGTGAGCTTTGCGCTACCATCGACGATAAGATCCTGCCTATCCTGAAGAAACAGGCCGGATTCATTGACGAAACCACGCTGGCGTCGGACGCCGAGGAGAATCGTGTTCTGGCGCTCAGCTTCTGGAATACCAAAGAGGATGCCGACCGCTACAACCGGGAGCAATATCCTAAAATCAACGAGATGCTCTCGCACCTCCTTGAGACTGCCCCCGTCATTCGGACCTTCGACGTCCACACTTCGACGACCCACAGGGTCGTCGCAGGCAGAGCCGCCTAGCGGCAACGCAGCCCATACTTGAAGTGAGCCACGCGGCTCACCTCTTTATGTTTTGTAAACGTATCATTGGAAACGCTGATAGCGCGTTGTGGCGTACATTCCGCTTTACGTAGGTCGCCAAGGCAGCACTACTTTGTGACCAGCTTGCCAGCGGATGAGCAACACACGATGTCCTGTCTGTAATCCGGTTCGCGGGTCGATGCAAAATCGTCCGTAAAACGTATGGCAGTCCAAGTCAGACGCCGTGTTTCGCAATTCTTCGTCAACCAAAGAGGCCGCCCGCCTAATGCATTCAGTCAAAACCAGTCCAGTAGCAAAACTCCCGGCTGCGATATAGTCGGGTGGCTGGTTGAACTGCCTTTGAAAACTATCCAGGAACCAATCCGAAGTCGGTCCTTCGATGTTTGGGAAGGTCACTCCCGGCTCCCACTGGCTCGGCCCGAGGACTCCATCCGCAATCTGCGCAAGTTCAGCAGAGAGAGCATTGGCGCCGGCAGCAACGGCCGCCACCGCACGTACCGTGCTGGGCCAACGAGGTCGTGTTCGCATGATGCCCAGCTCCTCCTGAAGGCTTCCCGCCAGGACAACAACCTCCGGACCGATGTCGAAGAGGATGCGAAGGATGGTTTCGTGGTTATCGAGGGGAAGATTGATTGGGACGAGCTCGACCGATTGACGGGCCGTAGCAGCGGCCGATTCCAGGATTCCACGCGCAACCTGCCATCCGAAGGTTCCTCTGTCTGAATACAAGACACAAATTCGACTGAGCGCCGGGGACTCTTCCCCCAGCCAATGCGGGAGCGCTCGTAGGTAGTCACTTGCCGGGCTCGCGATGCCCACCAAGTATCGCCGACCATGTTGAAAGATCTCATCGGAAGAGCCGCCATGGTTCCATAAGATTTTCTTGTATTCTTCTGCAATCTCGACTACCGCCATCGTCAAGCTGCTGGAATACGGCCCTAAGAGAATGTCAACGTGATCCGATCGAAGAAGTCGAAATGTGTTCTCCTGCGCACAACTGATCCGACTGCGATCGTCATACCAAATCAGCCGGACAGATCTTTTCTCCCCCTCCCGGATGGCAACACCACCTTGAGCGTTGATATATGACTGCCAGAGGAGAAAGCCCTGAAGCGCCTGTTGCCCTTGGAACTGGAATCTGCCTG
>JBBRRL010000493.1:0-2396 GCA_038200775.1 Nitrospirales bacterium | reverse complement strand
TGAAGAGCGCTGCAACTGAAACGAGCACGGAGCTGCCGGCATACAGCACAGCCGTGCCCAGATGGCCCCGTTCATAGAGAAGCGCCACATCGAGCGAGAAGGCCGAGAAGGTCGTGAAGCCGCCAAGCACACCGGTTGTCAGAAACAGTCTCCACGCCTGCGGGGCGTCGCCCTTGAACGCAAAATATGCAGCGAGCACGCCTATGGCAAACGACCCCATTATATTGACCAGGAACGTCCCATAAGGCCATCCAGGCCCAAAAAAACGGGCACTCCCGACGTTGACGCTGTGCCGAAGCGCGCCGCCGAGAGCTGAGCCAAACGCAACGATCAGATACGCACTCATATCGTCTCCTTCGCTATCCGAAAGCCTCGTCTGGCGGCCTGGACCAACACAATAAAAAAGCCCCTACCTGCGCCAAACGCCCGGTAGGAGCCATCAGCCTTGCGGCGGTTCCAGGGGGGACCCATCCCCTTTCGATCAATAATGTACGCGACCGTCGGGTCGCAGTCAATGTTCAGCGCCTGGCATCCCGTGAGGCCGAAGGGGCAAATCCTGCCAGCCGGATGGAGCACCGTAACGTGAAGCCGGCTTGTGCCGTTGGCCCGTTTCAGAGATTTATGTTATAGATGAACGGTTGCACCAGGAGCGCGCCCGTGTGGTTCGTGTGGACAAAGTCTCAAAAGTCTACCAGCGCGGAGCGGCTTCGATCTGTGCGCTCAGAGGTGTCTCGTTAGACGTGCCACACGGCCAATTTCTGGTGGTGATGGGTCCCAGCGGAAGTGGAAAGAGCACGCTCCTGAATGTCATCAGCGGATTAGATCGCCCCACCGAAGGGGATATCGTGATCGACGGACGTTCGACGAAAGGCTTTACCGAATCGGATTGGACATTGCTGAGGCGGGAACGGATCGGGATTGTCTTTCAATCATTCAACCTGCTGCCGGGACTGACGGCCAAAGAGAATGTCGAGCTTCCTCTTTTGCTCAGAGGTGATTCCGAGGCAGAAGCACAGGCGGAATCCTCATTGCGCGCCGTGGGATTGGCTCACCGAGCCAACCATCGGCCTGCCGAACTGTCCGGTGGCGAACAACAACGCGTCGCGCTGGCTCGCGCTTTGGTCCATCGCCCGCCGCTGATGCTGGCGGATGAGCCGACAGGAAACTTGGATTCGCGCACCGGAAGTGAAATCGTAGAACTCATCAAAGGGCTCGCTCATGAGCATCGACAAACAGTGATCTTAGCCACCCATTGCCGGGAAGCTGCGGCCAAAGCGGATCGCGTGCTTGTCATGCGCGATGGAGAGCTTGAGGCCGAGGCGCAACAATGAGAACGATGATCATTTTATGGATACTGGTTCTGGTGGCAATGAATCCGGCGCTCCCGGCCAAAGCGGAGGCGCCTGTGATCAAACATCCGTTGGCGCAAACGCATGCGATCACAATTGACGCATCGGCACTCAAGCCGCCCAAACCGTGGAGCGTTCCCGGAGTCACCGAGCCTGTACAGTCCCTGACCGGCCCTACCACCAATCAGATTACGACCCTCAACCTCAGACCGGGTCGGTACATGTTCACTACCACGAGTCTATCCTTCGGGTTCACCGTCGATCTGGAAGGCAAGCTGGACTACCCCAAAATGCATGCTCCATGTGTGAGTGGCAGGGGCACCTCCGAGCTCACGGTGACTTGTCGGTTTCTCATGCCGCAATGAGGGCTTCTGTTTCCTCCGGCCCCGATCTTTCAACCACCATCGCCGGTGTTCGATTTCCTCTCTGCTTAATGAATGCGTCGGGGGCACTCTGCGTCACCCGCGAGGAGTTGGAGACCTTGGGACGGTCACAGGCAGGAGCGATCGTCACAAAGTCCATGACGCGCGAACCCCGAGCCGGGAATCCGGAGCCTCGATACTTTTCGTTTTCCGAAGGCTCCGTCAATTCCATGGGTCTGCCGAACCTGGGCTACCACGCCTACGCAGAGATCATTCCCGCGCTCAAGGCGTTTGGGAAGCCGGTGATTGCGAGTATCGCCGGGCTCTGCGAGGAGGACTTTCCGGAAATTGTGCGGACCATCAGCAAGGCAGAGCCGGACCTTCTAGAAATAAATCTGTCCTGCCCGAACATCGCCGGCAAACCCCAGATCGGCTATGATTTCGACGCCTCGGAACGTGTATTGCGGCGGGTGCGGGCGGTGGCCAACGGACCAATTGGCGTCAAGCTGCCGCCCTATTTTGATCCGGCACACCATGCCGCCATGGCCGAAGTGCTGCGCCGGGTCCCTGTAGACTTTCTTTCGTTAATTAATTCGGTCGGCAATGCGCTCGTGATCGACCCCGAACGGGAATCTGTCGTGATCAAGCCCAAAGGCGGGTTCGGCGGCCTCGGGGGCCCGATGAT